>JBCBYE010000229.1:0-6642 GCA_039816075.1 Pseudomonadota bacterium
AAGGACCAAGCCCCTCGGCCCCGCGAAACGGCCATCGGCCCCTCCCGCCCAGACCGAAACGCCCCGGACCCGACGCCCTAAGCCCGGCGCCCTACGCCCTACGCCCTACGCCCGAGACGCCTGGCGCGCCCCGTCCTCCTGCCGCCCGTCCTCCTGACGCGCGATCTCCGCCTGAACCCCAGCCCAGGTCTCCGCCGCCGCGTTCAGCCGCTCGATGCCCGCCGGGGCCAGACGCAGCACGCGCGTCCTCGCATCCCGGGCATCCGCCTCCACCGACAGCAGGCCGTCCTTGGTCAACGGCGCGACCCCGCGCGACGTCGTGGACTGATCCATGTCCATGGCCTCGGCCAGCCGCCGCATCGTCATGGCGCCCGCGGCGGCGACGGCGGCCAGCATGCTGAACTGGCCGCTGGTCAGGCCATGCGGCGCCAGCGCCGCGTCGTAGATCCGGCTCAACCGCCGCGCCCGCTTGCGGGCGATGAAGCAGGCGCACCCGCCCTGCAGCGCGCGCCGCGCCGGCGCGTTCAGACGGTCCTTCGATGTCTGGACTCCATGCATATGCATGTATATTCGCCGCGGCATGACCCCGTCAATTCCCGACCCCGCACCCCCAGGCGAGCCGCCGGCGCCGACCTCGCCCAAGGCGGCCCCGCGCGCGGCGCTGATCGCCCTCCTGCTGGGGCCCCTCGCCTTCAGCACGGGCGCCTTCGTCTTCGGCGGGCTGCTCTCCCCCATGGCCCGGGATCTCGCCGTCTCGGTCAACGCCGTCGCGCAGCTGCAGACCGCCTTCGCCGTCGCCTGCGCCCTCGGCGGGCCGGCGCTCGCCCTCGCGTCCAGGGCCCTCGATCGAAAGGCCCTGCTGATCGCGGTGCTGCTGGTCCTGGCCGCCGTGCATGCGGGGTCGGCCCTCGCCCCCAGCTACGAGGTCCTGCTGGCGCTGCGCCTCCTCGGCGGCTTCGTCGGCGCCCTGACCGTCCCCCTCGCCTCGACCCTCGCCGTCGCGCTCGTGCCGCCCGAGCTGCGCGGCCGCGCCCTGGCCGTCGTCGCGGCCGGAACCGCGCTGGGCCTGCTGATCGGCATCCCGGTCGGAAGCCTCGTCGGCGCCGCCTTCGGGTGGAGCGCCGCGCTCTGGTACACCGCCGGGCTCAGCCTCCTCGTCGCCGGATCCGTCGCGATCCTCGTGCCCCCGCGCGCCGCGCCCGCGGCGGCGGCGGGCGGGGGCGGCGCCGCCGCGGCGCTCTCCCGGCCGCTGGCAAGCCTCTACCTCGCCACGCTGCTCGCCTTCGCCGCGACCTTCGCCTCCATCGGCCTCATCGGGCCGATCGTGACGCGCCTGACCGGCCTGACGGGCGGCGCGGTGGGCCTCATGCAGATCCTCATCGGCATCGGCAGCCTGCTGGGCCTCGTCCTGGGCGCGCGCCTGGCGGACGGGGTCGGCCGCCGCGCGCTCGCGCCGCTGTTCTGCGCGATCGCGGCGACGCAGGTCCTCTTCGCCGCGGGCCTGTCCTGGGCGCCCCCCGGCCTCGCGGGCGGCCTGGTGTTCGCCCTGGCGGCCCTGCCGGGGGCGGCGGCGCTGTTCGCCAGCCTGCCCGTGGTCGCGGCCGATATCGCCCGCCGGGCCGGCGGCGCGGCGACGCTGGCCTTCGCCCTGAACGGCGCCATGATCTTCCTCGGCCAGGGGCTGGGGATCGGCCTCGGCGGCGCGGGGTTCTCGGCCCTGGGCCTGCCCGGCGCCGCCGCCGCGGGCGCCGCGCTCGCCACGATCGGAGCCGTCGCCGCCGCCCGCCTCAAAGCCTGACCCCCCGCAACGCCCCCCGAAGCCCCAAGCCCCCCCGCCCCAGGCGCCCCTGCCGCCCGCGAAAAATGATTTTTTTTGGGTGGGCGCGACCGTGGCGGAGGACAGGCGACGGCGGCTCGACAAGCTTCGGCAGTCCGCAATGCGCGCCGACGGAGGCGGAGGTCTCGCTCGGCGTAGGGCGCGAGGGGTTTTGGAGGTTGGAGAGAGGTGTGGGAAGCGGCCGTTTGATGCGCGCCGCACCAAGGTCGGCGCGGCGGACTTTCGAGACATCCAGCTGACGTCGACTTCGGCGACGTGGGCCACAAACGGTCGTTATCGCCAGTGACAAAAACGGTTGAGTTATAGCACATCCTGCGCCGCAGCGAAGGTCTAGAGAGCCCTCTTCGACACACCCACTCAGTTCGATTAGTGTTCGACCACCGCTTCCCTGGCAACCATGCCATACATCGAAGCACCGGAACGAGTACCGACCGTCCTCATAGCGCCAAACCAAGGACGAACCGTCCACGTCTGTCGGGTTTTCGAGGGAGATCATCATGACCGAGACCCCCACGGCATGGCGTGGCTGGCTGATCGTCGGTCTGGGCTTTCTTGCGCTCGGGTTGACCTTCTCGGCGCGCGCGATGCTTGGGTTGGCGATGCCGATGTGGGAGGCGGAATTCGGCTGGTCGCGCAGCCTGATCTCGACCGGGGCGTCGGTCGCCTTGCTTTTCATGGCGGTGATGGCCCCGATCACGGGGTGGCTGGTCGACCGCCACGGCGCACGCCCCCTACTGACCGGCGGGCTCGCGCTGACCGGGGCGGCCATGCTCGGAACGACGGCGATCGAGACGGCCTGGCAGTTCATGCTCGTCTACGGCGTCTTGGGCGCGGCGGGCTTCGGCCTCGTCTCGATGAACGCCGTCGCAACGGCATCGGCGCGGGCTTTCCCGAGCAAGGTCGGGTTGGCGTCGGGGATCTCCTCCTCAGGCTCGACCGGAGGCCAGTTGGTCTTCGTGCCGATCGCGGCGGCCGTGATCGCCGCCGCGGGCTGGAGGGCCGGGTATGCAGCCGCCGGGGTGCTTTGCCTTGCGCTCGCCCCCGTCGTCTGGTGGCTGCTCTCGGAGCGGAGGGCGGCCGTCGACGGCAAGGCGACCCCCAAGGCCAAGCCCGCCTCTCGCGGCATCTTGTCCGACGCGACCGAGATCCTGCGCCATGGGCCCTTCCTCGTCCTGTTCCTGAGCTTCGTGATCTGCGGCGCGACGACCGCCGGCGTGATCGAGACGCACTTGATGCCTTACGCAGCGGTATGCGGGTTCAGCGAAGTTTCGTCGGCCACGGCGTATGGCACGCTTTCGTTCTTCAACTTGCTCGGCATGATCGCCGCGGGGTGGCTGTCGGATCGGGTTCATCGAGGCCGGCTTCTGACCGTGATCTACCTGATGCGAGCGACGGCGTTCGTTCTGCTGATCTACGTCGGGAATGATTTCGCGCTGCTGATGGCTTTCGCCGTGTTGTTCGGCATCTTCGACTATTCGACGGTTCCCGTGACCGCGGGCCTGGTGGCTTCGCATCTGGGTCTGCACCGCATGGGGTTCGCGATGGGCATGCTCGTGGCCGGCCACCAGGTGGGCGCCGCCGCGGGGGCGTTCGCCGGCGGCGTGTTCTACGATATGTTCGCCGAGTACCAGATCGTCTGGGTGGTTTCGGTCGCGCTCGCGATCGCCGCGGCGCTGCTGACCTTGACGCTGAGCGAACCACGTGAGCGCGCCGCGCCGGCATAAAGCGTGCGCTCAACGTCAAGCGGCGGGACGCGTCCTCCGCCGCGGTCGGTCTCGAATATCGACCGTTGCCCTACGGCTGCTCCGTCCGCACGTTGGACATAAACCCGAAGCCACAACCTATGCGCCAGAAACGGTCGTTTCTGCCGATGACAAAAACGTCTGAGTTGTGACCGGATGGCTACTACATTGCTCCTCAACTCTGTGCATGGCTCTACTTCCAGTTGGTCAGCAGGCCGGTTCTACCAACTGGACAAATTGATTCTTAGTGCCAGCCGGTATAGGCAAGGGCTGCGCAAGAATAGAAGGTCGTCCGTCGTTTACATAGTAGTGCAAATTCCGCGTTACCCTCACAGTATTGTCTTGATCATCAATTACAACAACGAGTCCGGAGCTGATGTTTGGTACAAATGATTCATTAACTCGCGGCATCGAAACACTATCGCCTACGATGTGAGTTACATCAGTGCCTTCACGTTTAAAGACGGTTTCATAGCCCAATTTTAGGCGGTCGCAAGTCTCGCCCTGTGCCAAGTCAAGCGTAGCAGGCTTACTTTGAAATGTGCTAATATAGGAGCGCATGGCGTTTTCACTGAGGCGTTCGTTTTCGGATTGCATGAGGTTGAAGACAACCAACGCAATAACAACTGGTGCTGCTACTGCGGCCGAAATCAGAAGGCGACGAATTCTAGCGTTTTTCTCGACGTTGTCTTGTTTATCACGCTCGAGCATTTCCTTGGTGGGGAAAGATAAAGCGACTTTTTCAGGGATAATGCGAACTGATCCTTCTGGATCATCGCCTGCAAAAATCTGTCTGCAGCATTCGACTACCTGAAGGCGTTTCTTATTGTCCGAAAGTCCCACAAAAATTTCTGGCTCATCCATCCAACCTAACTCGAAAACGAGCCCTGTTTCGCGGCGCGCCTTTGCTGCCGCAAGTGCATCTTTGATGCTAGATCCGACCGCAGCGCCAACCGCATTAGCGCTACCGGACAAGCCACGCCCGACAACAAAGTATTCGGATTTTTCCGCTACGCCGTCGACCCGCCCAACGGAGCGAACTTTCTCTAAAGGCAACTGTCCAGCAATCGTCCACGGTTGATAACCATGGCCAGTTTTTTTGAATACAATGGCACGGCCTTTTTTCTTCGATATTGCAATTCCAAATTCATCGCCGAACACTACAACGTCATCATTTCTAAAGTCACTTAGGTCCGTCATAGATAAATCCCGTTCGGCCTGCCCAAGTGCTTACTAAAATTGGCGGGCCAAACAGTGTCAAGCGAGATTGGAAACCTCGTCGTTGACAGCAACGCCTTCGCTTCGTTGTCTACTTGACGAAAGCATACCAGTATCCGGCAACAGGACGACAAAAACCCCCGGCCAATACCTGAGGGGCAAAAACGGTCGTTTCTGGCCGCTCCGCGCACACCACTGATGCCCCATGGCTTCGCCAGGACAAAACAGCTACCCAAAACCGATGGCATTCTGACACGTTTTTGGCCGCAAGCAGGAAGCAGCCATTCACTGCACCGCCCCGGAGGTCTCGGACGGGCTCGTTCGAGACTTTCGCTTCGACAGTCACCGAGTTCGGCTAGGGGCCCACCACCCCCCCCACACCGCCCCACGCCCAACCCCACAGCCCAACGCACGACCCACCCCCGGTCGCCCTCCCCTCACACCGAAGTCACCCCCCCATCCGCCACGATCGTCTCGCCCGTGATGAAGCTCGCCGCGCCGCTCGCCAGGAACGCCACGATCCCCCCGATCTCCTCCGGCTCGCCGATCCGGCGCAGGGGCGTCGCCGCGTTGCGCTCCGCCACGCGGGCCCCGTCCTCCCACAGCGCCTTGGCGAAATCCGTCCTGATCAAACCCGGCGCGATGCAGTTCACCCGGATCCCCTCCGGCCCCCATTCCTGCGCCAGGTTCTTCGCCAATATGATGTCCGCCGCCTTCGACACCCCATAGGCCGCGATCATCGGCGAGGCGCGCAGCCCGGCGATGGAGCTCACGATCGTCACCGATCCGCCCCCCTTCGCCGCCATCCCCTCCCGCACCCGCTTGGCCAGCCACAGGTTCGACCGCACGTTCGAGCGCATGATCTTGTCGAACACCTCGTCCGGCAGGTCCGGCAGCGGCCCGTAATAGGGGTTCACCGCCGCGTTGCAGACCAGCGCGTCCACGCTCCCCCACGCCGCCTCCGTCGCCGCGATCAGCCCCTCGATCTGCTCCGCATGGCTGATGGAGCACTGCACCGCCATCGCCTCCCCGCCCGCGTCCCGGATGGCCGAGGCCACCTCCTCGCACGGCCCCAGATTGCGCGAGGAAATCACCACCCTCGCGCCCTTGGCCGCCATCGCCTCCGCCGCCGCGCGCCCGATCCCGCGGCTCGCGCCCGTGATCACCGCCACCTTGCCGCTCAGATCGAACGGATCCCTCATCGTCATGCGCTCGCTCCCGTTTCGGCGCGCCGCGCCGCTTCCTCGTCCTTCAGCGCCTTGCGGCTCAGCTTGCCCACCGGCGTCTTGGGCAGGCTCTCGCGGAACTCCAGCGCCCGCGGCGCCTCGTGCCGGCCCAGACGCCCCTCCAGGAACGCCCGCAACGCCTCCAGCGTGAACGCCTCATGCCCCGGCCGCAGCGCGACGAAGGCCTTGGCGCTCTCGCCGCGATAGGGGTCGGGGATGCCGATCACGCTGCACTCGGCCACCGCCGGATGGTCGTAGATCGCGTTCTCCACCATCTGCGGATAGACGTTGAAGCCGCCCGAGATGATCATGTCCCCCTTGCGGTCCACCAGCCAGAAGAACCCGTCCTCGTCCATGCGCCCCACATCGCCGGTCAGGAACCAGTCGCCCATGAACGCCTCCGCCGTGGCGTCCTCGCGCCGCCAGTAGCCGCGCGTCACGTTCGGCCCGCGGATCGCGATCTCGCCCGTTTCGCCGGGCGGCAGATCGGCGCGATCCTCCAGCCCCACGATCTTCATCTCCAGCCCCGGCGAAACGGGCGAGATCGCGATCCGCGGGCCGAACGTGACGCGCGGCTACTGGCGGCGCGAGGACGCCACGGCGGAGGCGTTCATGGGCG
>JBCBYE010000364.1:0-4966 GCA_039816075.1 Pseudomonadota bacterium
CCGGTCCGGACCCGGCCGACGGCGCGGCGGACCGCGGCGGCTCCCATCGTCGGCGCCATGGTTTTCGCGCGGCGGCCGGGGGTTCGGGCATGACGGCCTCGAAGGTTCTGGCCCGTGTGGCGAGACCGCGGGCGGCCAGCGTCAGCTGTTGGAGGAGGCGACGGTCTCGCTCGGCCGCCTGCCGGATCACGTCTTAGGCCACAACCTCCTGGTAACCGAGCGCCGCGAGCGCCGCCTGGCCGATCTCGAGACCGGCGGCTCGGGTGTCTTGAATGATCGGACCGATCGCCTCGTCGCTCGGATGGATCGCGTGGATGCGGTCAAAAGCCCGGACGATCCGCCGGGCCCGCGGGACTTCGGCCCCGGCGAGCCGGGCGACGGCGAGCGAGGTTTGCTGCCGGCCCCGCCGTTCGGCCCGACGGCGCGGCGTCAGGCATTCAGGAGGCTCCGCAGGAATGAGATGTCCTGCTCCACGATGCCGTGGCCCTGACCCGGATAGACCTGCGCGACGACCTCCGCGCCGAGTCTTGCGAAGACCCGCTCGGTCTCGCGCACCCGCGTCAGGGGGATGTGCGGGTCGCGTTCGTGGCACCCCAGGAAGACGCGCGTGCCGGCGAGGTCGCCGGCGTAGTCGAACGTTTTGGGAGCATGGCCGTAAAGGTCGTCCGTTGACGGCCCGCCGGCGTCCTGCGTGCCGATCAGCCCGCCCGACAGCCCGACCACGCCCAGATACGGGCGGTCGGCGCGCGCGGCATGTTCCAAGGCGAGGCAGGCGCCTTGCGAGAAGCCGGCGACGACGATGCGTTCGGGCGGAAGGCCGCCGGCCGCCGCCTCGTCCACGGCGGCGCCGAAGGCGCCCAGCGCGGAGTCGAGCCAGGGGGCGTTATAGTCCAGCGGCGCGAGAAACGACCGCGGCCACCACGAGCGGCCCGCGGCCGTGGGCGCAATGAAGGCGACGTCGGCGATGGCCAGATGCGCGCCGAGGGCCAGCATGTCCTCCGGCGATCCGCCGCGGCCGTGGGCCAGAACCACCGCAAGGCGGGCCCGGGGCAGGGACGGGCCGGCGCTGCGGATCGGCTGACCGAAATGCGGGCTGGGGCGCGCCGGCGTCATCGGGGCACGGACACGGGCGGCAGGATCTGTTCGATGCGGGCGCGTCGGCCCTCATGCTGCGGGGGCAGCTTCAACGCCGTGCCTAGGGCGTCGGGCGCCTCGTCGATGGCGAAGCCGGGGGGATCGGTGGCGATCTCGAACAGGACGCCGCCCGGTTCTCGAAAATAGATCGCGTTGAAGTACTGCCTGTCGATGACGTCCGTGACCTGAAAACCGGCCGCGCGAAGCGTCTGCTGCCAATGCCGTTGGATCTCGTCGGTTTCGGCGCGAAAGGCGACGTGGTGGATCGTGCCCGCGCCCTGCCGTCCGATGGAGGGCGCGCCGGAGCGCAGCAGGTCGATGACGGAGCCGCGGGCGCCCCCGGGCGAACGGAACCGCGTCCGCTCCCCCTCGTCGGAGGTTTCGCGGCCGACCTCGCGCCAGCCCATCAGATCGACGAGAAGCCGCGCGGTCGGCTCGATCTCGTCGAGCCGGAGCGTGACCGAATGAAAGCCGGCGTCGGGCGCGTCGGACGGCGCGGCGTCGGCGGGTTCGATCAGTTCCACGCGCAGGCCATGGGGATCGGTCAGCGCCGCCACCCTCTCTCCATGGCGCATCAGCGGGCCGTCGAAATCGATGGCACCCTCCGCCAGGGCGTCGATCCAGCGATCAAGGCCCCCCCGCGGCACGGCGTAGGCGACGGCGCTCGCCATGCCCGGTCCGGCGCGACCCGGCCCGACATCGACGAAGGGGAAGAACGTGAGGATCGTCCCCGGCGATCCCGCCGCATCGCCGTAGTAGAGGTGGTAGGCGCCGGGATCGTCGAAGTTCACGGTTTTCTTCACCAGGCGCTGGCGCAGCGTCTTCACGTAGAAATCCACGTTCTCCTGCGGCGCGCCGGAGATCGCCGTGACGTGGTGAAGGCCTGCGATTGCATCTGCGGTCACGCGCTGCTTCCTTTCGTGATCTGCGAAGCGTTCGGTCGGCGTCAAACGCCGGCTGTCGTGCGGCCCGTCGCCATGCGTGGTTTGCCGATGTCCTGGGGCAGGGGGATGAAATCCTCCTCGTCCCCTGGAACGGTCTCGAACCGTCCGCGGGCCCATTCCTCTTTCGCCTGCTCGATGCGCTCGGGGCGCGAGGACACGAAGTTCCACCAGATGTAGCGGGGACCCTCCATCGGCGCGCCGCCGAACAGCATGAAGCGCGCCGCGCTGCGGGCGGTCACCGTGATCTGATCCCCGGGCGCCAGGATCAGCAGCTGGCCAGGCTCGAACGCATCGCCGGCGATCTCGACCGTGCCGGAGATGGTGTAGAGCGCCCGCTCCTCCGCGAGGGGATCGATGGGCGCGGTCCGGCCCGCCGCCAGCTGGACGTCCGCGTAAAGCGTCTCCGACGCGGAGGCGAGCGGGGAGCGGGCGCCGAACGCCTCGCCGGCGATCAGCCTTGCGGTGATGCCGTCCGCATCGACGATGGGAAGATCCGCCGCGCCATGATGCGCGAAGGCGGGCGCGCTTTCTTCCTGGTCGAGCGGCAGGGCCATCCAGGTCTGCAAACCGAACAGCTTCTGGCCCGACGCCTTTCTGTGCTCGCTGGTGCGTTCGGAATGAACGATCCCTCGGCCCGCGCTCATCCAGTTGACGGCGCCGGGCTCGATGGCGATCTCCGTGCCCAGGGAATCGCGGTGCAGGATCTGCCCTTCGAACAGATAAGTCAGCGTCGCGAGGTTGATGTGCGGATGCGGCCGCACGTCGATGCCCTCGTTCGTCAGGAACTCGGCAGGGCCCATCTGGTCGAAGAAGATGAAGGGGCCGACCATCTGCCGCTTCACCGACGGCAGCGCCCGGCGCACCGTCATCTCGCCCAGATCGACCGCGCGCGGAACGATCAGGGTCTCGACCGCGTTGACGGTCTCCCGCTTGCCGGGAACGGGGTCGGGGCAGGGGCTCCAAGACATGGGGATGTCCTCCTTCGACGGGTCTGTGCGGCTATCGGGGCGCGCCGCAGGGGCCGAACGGCCTTTCTAGCGCATGGCGGTCCCAGTTGGCCGTCGTTGCGGCGGCTTCGTAGGTGGATTGCAGGAACGCCAGCAGCGCCGCTTCGGGATCGCGCGCGGTTCTGACCGCCTCGTAGGGCAGCAGGAACTCGCCAAGATCGGCGTTCCAGCCCGCCGCCTCGGGCAGGACGCGCGCCGCCTTCATCGCATCCGGCGTCGGGTAGGCGTAGGCGTAGAACGCCGCCTCGCCATGGCCGTTGCCGGGCCAGAAGCCGGCCGACGAGACCTCGTGGCTGTAGGCCTCGCGCGTGACGTCGTCTGGAAGGAAGGGGACGCCGCCGGGATGGTCGGGCGCGACGCGGCCCGAGAATCGCGTGACGGCCAGGTCGAACGAGCCCCAGAAGAGGTGGGAGGGGGAAACCTTGCCGTGAAAGCCGGTTCTGAACTTCGAGAACACGCCGTCGATGTCCAGCAAGGCCCGGTGAAACCGCTGCACCGCGTCGCGGTCGTAGGGCCGGGGTTCGTCGTCGGAGGCGAAGGCGACCGGGTTCGGCAGCTCGTTCGGACGCCCGTGAATGTCGCAGTCGCCGCCCACGGCCTCCACGCTCCTGCGGAACTTTTCCAGGAACGCCGCGACGCTCATGGACGTCAGGGCGAAGGACGACGTCCGACCGTCGGCGGCCGTCGCCGAGAGCGCATGGTCGAGGAAGTCGAAGGCGATCGACACGGCGCCGCCCGGATCGGGGATCGTGCCGGTGGTCAGCCCGCGAGGCGAGACGTAGAGCGTCGCGTGCCAGGAATGGTTGACCCAGGGCGTGTGGCGCAGGCGGTATTTGCCCACGATCTGGCACCACAGATGAAGCGCGGCGCATGTCTCCGCCCAGGGCGCATAGGGGATGTCGGGCCAGGCCTCCGGCCGCGGTTCGGTCATGGCGCAGATCCCTTTCGTGCTGAGGCGAGACGCCGGACGGCGCGTCGCCGGGCGCGTCAGAGCGTTCGCAGCAGGAACGCCGACGCGAGCGAGGCCGCTTCGTCGACGATGGCGGGGTCGTCGTAGATGTCCGTCTGGCCCTTGGATCGAAGGCCGGCGCGCGCCTTCTCGCCCGGCACGGCGGCGTAGAACCGGTCCGCCCATTTGGGATTGAGCGCGTTGGGGCCGTGGATCATCAGGAAGGGCAGGTCGAGCTTCGGCGCGGCGCTCTGCACGTCGAATTGCAGGAAATGCTCGCGCGACATGACCGCGAAGCCGTTGACGTAGTTCGGATGTCGGGCGCGATGGGCGTAGTAGTCGTAGGTCGATTGCAGCGTCATCGCCGCATCCCGATCGAGCGCCACGGCGGGGATCGTCTCGACTTCGCCGGCGACCTCGTAGCGTTGGCGGGCGCGTTTGCCCTGTTCGACCTTCTCCGCGAAGCCCACGGCGTCGGCCCCCTTCATCTCCGCCACGTCCCGATAGTAGCCGGCGATCGCGACGAACGCGCGAATGCCGGGCGCATCCGCGAGGGCGTGGGCCAGGTAGCCGCTGCCCAGGCAGACGCCGACCGCGCCGATCCTCGCCGCGTCGATCCCCGGATGAGCGGGGAGCTGTCGCAGCGCGGCCTTCAGGTCGGCGATCTTGTGCGGGTAGTGCTCGTATTGTCGAGGTTGGCCGCCGCTTTCGCCGTAATGCCGGTGGTCGATCGACAGCGCGGCGATGCCGCGATCCGCAAGGGCGGCGGCATAGACGCCCGTGACCTGTTCCTTGACCGATGTCATCGGTCCGCCCACGACGACGGCGGCACAGGGGCCGGTCCCGTCGGGCAGGTGCAGATCGCCGACGACCGGGTCGCCTTCGACGTCGAACGAGATCCCTTCAGATCGCGGCATGGGCGGCTCCCGGCC
>JBCBYE010000467.1:0-4017 GCA_039816075.1 Pseudomonadota bacterium
ATGTTCGAGCTGCTCTGCGTGATGGCGGGCGACGCGCCCGCGCGGTCCTGACGCGCGGCATGGCGCCGTCGCCAAGCGCGCCCGGGCCGGACGTCTCCGGGCCGGACGTCCCCGAATCCGACGTCTCCGGGCCCGACGTCTCCGGGCCGGACGTCTCCGGAACCCCCGCCGCGGACCCCCACGCGCCGGCATCCGACGCATCCGCAGACGACGCGCCCCCGTCCGTCCCCGCCGCGCCCCCTCCGCTCGCCCGCGCGCCGCGCCTGCAGCGCATCGCCACGCGCGAAGACCTCGACGACATCCGCTTCGTCGACGGCATCGCGCTGGTGGAGGTGGACGCCGCGCTGCTGGCCCGCATCCGCTTCAAGAACGACCATCGCGGCGACGATTCCCGGCTCAAGCGGCTGCGCGAAAGCATCCGGCGCGACGGCTACTCCAACTGGCAGCCGATCACCGCGCGGATCGGACAGAAGGGCAAATGGGTGATCGTCGACGGCGGCCACCGCCTGACGGCGATCCGCGACGTCATGGGGGACTGGTGGGCGAACCTCTTCGGGCGCAAGGTGCGATCCGTGCAGTTCGTGCTGATGATCGGCCCGCGAAGCTGGCGCAAGGCCCGCGCCGTCACCAATTCCGCAAGGCGCGCCCGCGCCGAGGCGGCGAAGGCCGGGCCCAAGCCGAGGCGCCGCAAGACGGGCGGGCGCGAGGGCCGCGGCTGACGCGCCGCGCCGCGGGGCCGCCGGACGACACGACCCAGCGGCCGCGCCGGCCCGTCCGGCCCGCCGCGCAACGAGGGGACATCAGGTGAAGCGCAAGCTGACCACCATCCTCTACGCCGACGGCGTCGGCTTCGGCGCCCGCATGGAGGCGGACGAGGCCGCCACGCTCGACAGCCTGCGCCGCGCGCGCGAGGTCATGCGCGCCCTCTTCGACGCCCATGACGGGCGCGAGGTGAACACCTGGGGCGACGCCGTGATCGCCGAGTTCGCCAGCGTGGTGGAGGCCGTGCGCTGCGCCGTCGCCATTCAGGAGGCGCTGGCCCGCGCCGCCGAGCGCGAGGACGAGCTGCGTTTCCGCATCGGCGTCAATCTGGGCGACGTCATGATCGACGGCGAAAACCTGTTCGGCGACGGCGTGAACGTGGCCGAGCGGCTGCAATCGCTCGCCCGGCCCGGCGGCGTCACGGTCTCGGGCGCCGTGCGGGATCTGGCGCACAAGCAGCTCGCGCTCGGCTTCGACTTCGCCGGCGAGCAGCGGGTCAAAAGCCTCGCCGAACCGGTGTCGAGCTGGGCCGTGCGCATGGGCGACAACGCGCCCCCACCGCCGCCCCCGCCGCCCGGAGGCGCCTCGCCCGAAAGGTTCGCGGCCGACGCCGACCCGCAGGCCGGCCCCGCCGATCCCGCAGCGGCGCAGGAACGGACGGCGCGCATCGTGCAGTGGCTGCAGGCGCGGCTCGGCCGGTTTCTGGACTGGTACGGCGCGCAGCCCAAGCGGGTGCGCGGCGCCTCGGGCATGGTGCTGTTCTTCTTCGGCCTGAACGCCTTCACCAGCGGGCTGTCGACCCCGTGGTTCGTGTTCCCGTCCCTGCCGTTCCTGCTCTACATCCTGATGAACGCCAAACGCCGCCCCACGACCTGACCATGGCCGAGCCGCCGTGCAGGCGCCCCGCGCGCTGCACTTCCACCGGGCCTCGACCGCGCGTCAGCCGATGGCGCGCCGCGCGGCCGCGCGCAGGGCGGCGATGCGCGGCACGAAGGCCGGCGTCTCCGCCGCCCAGGCGGCGTAGTCCGGCCGCGTGCGCTCCAGGTGCTCCTCCAGCATCGGCGCGCCGGACACCTTGATCAGCAGCGCCGCGATCAACGCCGCCGGCGCCGGGGCCCACCACAGGCCCGCATCCAGCGCGATCAGCGCGATGCCGACCCAGAACACGATCTCGCCCGCATAATGGGGGAACCGCACATAGGCGCGCAGCCCGTCGCGGCACAGCGCCCCCGACGTCGCGCCTGCGGCGGTCTTGAACCGGTCGAGCTGCCGGTCCGCCGCCGCCTCCACCGTCAGGCCCGCGGCCGCGGCGATCACGCCGGCCAGCCACAGGCCGCCCGCCGGCGACGCCGGCGTCAGCACGGTCCACAGCGCGCCCAGCGCCACCAGACCCTGCAGCAGCGCCTGCAGCGCGAACACCACGAACAGCGACTTCCACCAGAACCCCGGATCCCAGGCGCGCCGCAGCTCCTGGTATCGCGGATCCTCATGCGCCTCGCGCATCCGCCGCGCGCCCAGCGCCGCGCCCAGGCGCAGGCCCCAGACCGTCACCAGCCCGGCCGCCGCCAGCGCATGCGCGCCCATCGGCGATCCGGCCAGGACCCAGGCCGCGACCGCCATCAGCGCCATGCCGGGCCCCCACCAGAAATCCACCACGCTCGCATCGCGGAGGGCCACGCTCAGCGGCCAGAGCGCCAGCAGGAAGCCCGCCGCGGCAAGCCCCCAGGCATAGGCGAGGATCGCGGCGTCGGAGAGATCGAACGAAGGCATGGCGAGCACGGCCCTTTCGCGGCGGCGTGGGGTTTGCTCCGGTTACGCGGCCGAACCCGGCACGGTTCAGTCGCCCGGTTGCGTTTCCGCACCGTGGCGCCCAAGCCTCCCGGCGGGCCGGAGGTAAGACCTCTTTTCGCCTCGGTAAGGAATCGAAAAGGTTTTGGGATCAGTTTGTTCACGAATCAGGTGGAGTGCGTATAGTCGCCCTAGGGTTGGTCCGCGGTTGCGGCCGACCCGCCCGGCGACTAGAAGCGCGCAAGCGTCCTAAGCGGCAAGGCCGAGCAGGCTATGGAACAGGACAGACCGACCGCCCTGCGCGGATTCGACTCGTATGAACTGCGTCTCGGCGACGAGCTGCGCGGTCATCGGGCGACTCTCGGCAAATCCCTCCTCGACGTGCAGCGGGAGCTGCGCATCAAGGCCAGCTTCATCGACGGCATCGAAAACGGCGATCCCTCGGTCGTGCCCAATCCCGGCTTCGTGCCCGGCTACGTGCGCGCCTACGCCCGCTATCTCGGTCTCGACCCCGAAAGCGTCTATCGCCGCTTCTGCGAGGAAAACGGCTTCGTCGGCCAGACCTCGCGCATGGCCCAGACCGGAACCAGCCCCAAGGGCGGCCTGGCGCTGGGCGCCGGCGCGCTCGGCGCCTCGGCCGGCCGCGACCCGTCGCTGTCGGCCTCGCATTTCGCCTCGCCCGTGGGCCGCGCCCGGCCGGTCGGCCTGGGCGTCGCGCCGTCGGACATCGCCTCGGCCCTGGTGCTGGTGGCGCTGATCGGCGGCCTCGGCTGGGGCGGATGGGCGCTGGTCAAGGACATCCAGCGCGTGGAGTTCGCGCCGGTCAACGAAACGCCCGAGCTGCTGGCCGCCGCGCCCGCCGGCGGCGCCCTGCCCACGCTCGCCCCCACGGCCGAGCCGGCGCCGTGGATCGCCGCGGGCCCCGATCGGCAGGCCGCGCTGGAAGAGCTCTACTCCCCCGGATTCGACGACGCGCCGGCCCCGACCACCGATTTCGGCGACGGTCCCATCGCGGCCATCGATCCGGACACCTCCGGCCTCTTCTCCCGCTCCGCCTTCTCTCCGCCCACGCGGGAGGCCGCGCCGCGCATCGCCGGCAGCGTGCCCGCGGCGCCCTCCGGCCCCGGTCTGGGCCAGGCCGCCGCCCCGCCGCGCTTCGCCGCGACGCCCCCGACCGGCGGCGCCCCGAGCGCCGGGGCCCCGGCCGCGCCCCTGCCCGCCGGCGCGCCGCAGCCGCGTCCGATCCTCTCGGCCTCCACCGATCCGACGCAGGTCGCGCCGCTCGCCGCCGCGCCCTCGCCCGCCGCATCTCTCGCCGCGGGCGCCGCGCCCGGCCTTTTCGTCGTCGCGCAGGAACGGGCCTGGATGCGCGTCACCGCCGCCGACGGCACCGTTTTGATGGAGCGCATCCTGGAAGAGGGCGAAACCTGGCAGGCCCCCGGCCGCGGGGCCGGCCTGCGCCTGCGC
>JBCBYE010000005.1:0-21714 GCA_039816075.1 Pseudomonadota bacterium
CCTTTCGGCATTGCTTCGACTGTCGATGAGATGCCCGGAGAATCGCCGCCGGTCTGTGCACTAGTGCGCAGAACCCGCTCCCTAATCGCCGCCAACCTCTGCGCCGACCATGAGGATCCTCCCTGAGCGTTTCTCTTCGTTCGGCGCAGAGGTTGGCGGCGATTAGGGAGCGGGTTCTGCGCACTAGTGCACAGACCGGCGGCGATTCTCCGGGCATCTCATCGACAGTCGAAGCAATGCCGAAAGGAGCGCGACCAAGCCGCTCCGGGGAGGATGACATGTCGCAGAACCAGTACCCGCTGCCCTACGAGATGCTTAAGAAGTGGGCGACCGAGACGCCGGACAAGGTCTACACCCGCCAGCCGGTGAACCGGGTCGTGCAGGAGAAGACCTGGGCGCAGGTCCATGACGAGGTGCTGCGCCTCGCCGCCGCGTTCCGCGCGCTGGGCCTCCAGAAAGGCGACGTCGTCGCCATCCTGGGCAAGAACACCGCCGAGTGGTTCATCACCGACTACGCCATCGGCGTGGCCGGGTTGATCCCCGCCCCGATCTACTTCACCGCCGGCGAGGACACGATCCGCTTCGTGCTGGAGCACAGCGAGGCAAAGGCGATCGTGATGGGCAAGCTCGACGACGTCGCGCCGGCCCGCGCGGCGATCCCCGAGGGCATGGTCACCATTGCGCAGCCCTATGACACGCTGCCCTGCCAGCACCAGATGACCGACCTGATCCGGGATCACGCGCCGATCGAAGAGGTGCACGCCCCCTCGATGGAGGACACGTTCTCGCTGATCTACACCTCAGGCACGACCGGGAACCCGAAGGGCATCGTCCTCTCCTACCGCAACATCGGCTACAGCGCGTCGACGGCGGTCGCGCGGCTGAAGTATTCGCCGAAGGACCGGCTTATCTCCTACCTGCCGCTGGCCCACATCACCGAGCGGGCGATGGTGCAGTATGTCGGCCTATACCACGGCTGCACGGTGTCGTTCACCGAGTCGCTGGAGACCTTCCCCGAGGACGTGAAGAACGCCGCGCCGACGGTGTTCATCTCGGTGCCGCGGCTGTGGATGAAGTTCCAGAGCGGGATCCTGGGCAAGATGACCCAGAAGAAGCTGGATCTGTTCCTGAAGATCCCCTTCCTGAACACCATGGTCCGCAACAAGATCAAGGAGGGGCTGGGCTTCCAGAACACCCGCCTCTGGGGCTCCGGCGCCGGCCCGATCTTGCCGGCGGTGCTGGAGTGGTTCCGAAAGCTGGACATCAACATCTCCGAGGGCTTCGGGATGTCGGAGACCTCGGGTCTCGTGACGGTGAACTACCCGTTCGACAAGGCGAAGATCGGCACGATCGGACGCGCGGCGAAGGGCTCGAAGATCAAGATCTCCGAAGAAGGCGAGCTGCTGGTCGGCGGCGACTGCGTCGCCGAGGCGTACTTCAAGGACCCCGAGAAGACCGCCGAGACCATGAAGGACGGCTGGCTGCACACCGGCGACAAGGGCGCCATCGACAAGGACGGCTGCCTGCGCATCACCGGCCGCGTCAAGGAGCTGTTCAAGACCGCCAAGGGCAAGTACGTCGCCCCGGTCCCGATCGAGAGCCTGCTGGCCGAGAACCCCTACATCGAGCAGATCTGCGTGATGGGCTACGGCATGCCGCAGCCGGTCGCCGTCGTCGTGATGGGCGACGAAGTCCCCGACGCCATGGACATGGAAAGCGAGAAGGCCGGCCTGGCCGTCACGCTCAAGAGCGCCAACGACCGGCTCGAGGCCCACGAGAAGCTCAGCCACATCGTCGTCGCCAAGGAGCCGTGGACGATCGAGAACGGGCTGCTGACCCCGACGCTGAAGATCAAGCGCGACCTGCTCGAGAAGAAGTACAACGCGCTGGTCGAAAAGCCGAGCAAGAGCAAGGTCGTCATCGAGGCCTGAGACCCAAGCGGCCCGCGAACCCAGCGGGCCGCCCTCCCGACCCCGGACCAACGACAACGCGCGGGCGCCACGCCTTGCGCGGAGGAAACCCCCATGCCTCAGCCCCTGAACTACACGACCGCGACCCTCGCGGAGCATGTCGGCCACGACTTCGGCCTCTCCGACCCGATCGTCGTCACCCAGGAGATGGTGAACGCCTTCGCCGACGTGACCGGCGACCACCAGTGGATCCACGTCGACGTGGAGAAGGCTACCGCCCACGGGCCGTTCGGCGGCCCGGTCGCGCACGGCTTCCTGACGCTCTCCCTGCTCGCCGCGGCGTCGCAGAGCGCCGGGGTGGCGCCCAAGGACGCCAAGGCGGTCCTGAACTACGGGCTGGGGACCGTGCGCTTCCTCGCGCCGGTGCTCAGCGGGTCCACGGTTCGCGCGCGCTACACGCTCGCGGACGTCGAGCCGAAGGCGCCGGGCAGCCAGCTGCTCCGGCTGGAAGCGGTGCTGCAGGCCGACGGGGCCGAGAAGCCTGCGGTGATCGCGGACCTGCTCGCCATGGTCATGGGCTGAGGGAGGACGACATGGCAAACCGACCGATCGAGACCTCGACGGATCTCGCCAAGGCGATGGGCGAGATGCTGATCGCCTCCGTGCGCAAGCCGGACCGGCTGTTCGACGCCTACGCGCGCGCGCTGCGCGGCACGCTGGAGAGCGTGGTGAACGCCTCCGACGTCGGTCCGGAGAAGGGCGACAAGCGCTTCATGGACCCGATCTGGTCCTCCAACCCGGCCTACAAGGCGCTGATGCAGACCTACCTGATCTGGTCGAAGAGCATGACCGACTGGGTCGACGCGCTGGACATGGAAGAGCGCAACAAGCTGCGCGCCAAGCTCGTCACCTCGATCCTCACCGACAGCATCGCGCCGACGAACATGCTGCTGGGCAACCCCGCGGCGATGAATAAAACGCTGGAGACCGGGGGCAAGAACCTCGTCTCCGGCGCCAAGAACCTGATCGACGACATGATCAACAACGGCGGGTTGCCGTCATCGGTCGACAAGTCGAAGTTCAAGGTCGGCGAGAACATCGCCGTGACCCCAGGCGACGTGGTCTATCGCGAGGAGATCCTGGAGCTCATCCAGTACAAGCCGGCCACCGACAAGGTTTTCGCCCGCCCGATCTTCATCGTCCCGCCGCAGATCAACAAGTTCTACGCCTGGGACCTCGCCCCCGACCGCTCCTGCATCGAATTCCTCGTGGCGCAGGGCCACACCGTCTTCATCGTCAGTTGGCGCAACCCGGGACCCGACCACGCCGACTGGGGCATGGACGCCTATATCGCCGGGCTCGACCGCGCCTCCGCGGTGGCCTGCGAGATCGCGAAGGCGGAGGACCTGAACGTCGTCGGCGCCTGCTCAGGCGGGATCACAGCGGCGCTTCTGCTGGCGTACTGGGCGGCCAAGGGCGAGGCGCGCTGCAACGCCTTCACTCTGCTGGTGGCGATCCTGAACCTGGACGGGGCCCGGGACACCACGATGGGCCTCTTCGCGAACTTCGAAACGCTGGAGCTGGCGCGCATGTTCTCGCAGAGCAAGGGGGTCCTGCCGGGCAAGGCTCTGCAGCAGGCCTTCGCCTGGCTGCGCCCGAACGACCTGATCTGGTCCTACTGGGTGAACAACTACCTGCTCGGCAAGGAGCCGCCGGCCTTCGACGTGCTGTTCTGGAACGCCGACACCACCAACCTGCCCGCGGCCCTGCACGGCGACATGATCTCGATCATGGCGAAGGGCGGCGCCCGGAAGGGCGCGGACCTCACCGTGCTGGGCGAGCACGTGTCGCTCGACACCGTGACCTGCGACCAGTTCCTCGTCGGCGGCGTCACCGACCACATCACGCCGTGGGAGGGCTGCTACCTGTCCCTCGACGCCTTCGGCGGAAACAACGAGTTCGTGCTGAGCCGGGCGGGCCACGTGCAGTCGATCATCAACCCGCCGGGCAATCCCAAAGCCTCGTTCATGACCAACACCGGCCCGCACGCCTCCCCCGAGGAGTTCCTGGCCGGCGCCACGTCGCATCCGGACAGCTGGTGGCTCTACTGGGCGGACTGGCTGGCCGAGCGCGGCGGCGCGCAGGTCGCCGCGCCCAAGGCCCCGGGGTCGACCCGATACCGCTCGCTGGCCCCGGCGCCGGGCGAATACGTTCACGAACAAGGCTGAGAGGAGATCCCCTTGGACATGCACACCCGGCTGATCAGGGTCCGCGGCCAGGACTGGAACGTCGCGGTCATGGGCCCGGAGGACGCGGACCGCACCGTCTTGCTGTGCAACGGCATCGGGGCGAGCGTCGAGACGGCCGGGCCCGTCGTGCGGCACTTCAGGCGCACGCGCCTGATCGCCTTCGACGTCCCGGGGGTCGGCAAGTCGCCCACCCCCTGGTCGCCCTACAGGCTGACCAACCTGACGCGGATGCTGAACGAGATCCTCGACCGGCTCGGCGTCGCCACCGTGGACGTGTTCGGCGTGTCTTGGGGCGGCGCGCTGGCGCAGCAGTTCGCCCATGACTTCCAGCACCGCTGCGATTCCATGACCCTCGCCGCGACCTCGGCGGGCATGGTCATGGTCCCGGGCAAGATCGGGGTGCTGAGCAAGCTGGCGACGCCGAAGCGCTACCTGGACCCGACCTACATGATGAAGGTCGGCGCGGAGATCTACGGCGGCGAGGTCGCCTTCAACCGGGAGCTTCTGAAGGACCACGCCATGGCCATGCGCGCCGGCGACAGGAGAGGCTACCTCTACCAGCTCCTCGCCGGCCTCGGCTGGACGAGCTTCTTCTGGCTCGGCCGGATCGAGGTCCCCACCCTGATCCTGATGGGCGAGCAGGACCCCATGGTCCCCGCGGTGAACGGCCGGATCATGGCCAAGCGGCTGCGCAACGCGAAGGTGGAGCTCGTGCCCTGCGGCCACATGTTCGTGATCACCCAGGCCGAGGCGGTCGCCGACCGGGTCGAGGCCTTCATCCACGAAGAGGCGTTGGCGGAGGCCTGAGAGCGTGACGACGGCGGCGGGCACGACGATCGTCGCGTATGTCGCCGCCATCATCGAGGACTGGAACAGCGACGACCTGGTCGCGCGCATCGATTCCGAGGTCGGCCGCGACCTGCCGTTCATCCGCATCAACCGGCGCTGGGCTGGGCACGCCGGTGGGCGGCGCGCTTCACGTCATCACCGGAGCGATCCGCTGACCCTCAGATTTTTGCAGTGCAGCATGCTGATCATGTTGCAGTGCAGCATAAGCCTTCCTAGATGAGCTTCACACACCAACTCGCCCAGGAGACACGCCATGACCGACCAGACCATCGGCACCGCCGCCGAGACCCCGGCCGAGACCCCCGCCGTCGCCGACGGCGCCAAGGCCGCCTCGACCGTCTTCTCCGCCCTGACCGCCGCCAGCCGCTCTGCCGTCATGGGCGTGTGGGAGGTCGACAAGGCGCTCTTCGGCTATGCCCGCGACGCGGTGCGGGGCTACGTCGATCTCGGCCGCGAGACCCTCCGCGCCAAAAGCCTGAGCGACATGCTCGACCTGCACGCCGCCAAAGCCCACTCCCGCATCGAGGCCACCGTCGCCAATACGCGCGAGATCGTCGAGCTGACCCGGGAGAAGGCCCAGGAGGCCTATGCCCCGATCAAGGAGGTCGTCGACGCCTACCGCCCTAACAAGGCGGCCTGACCTCCGCCGACGACGCCACGCGCCATGCGCCGCCGGAGCCCCGCCCCGGCGGCGTTTCTCGTCGCGACGGCGCCGCGGCCGCGAGGCCCATCGAATGTTGGAGACTGTCGACAAGCTTGCAGTCCGCCCCGTGCCCGACCGTGCAGGTTCTCAGCGAATGCGGCGAGGAGAACGGAATGCCGATCGACCGGATGCAGCGGCTCCTGCTGCTCTTGATGTCCGCCGGGCTCGTCCCGGTGGCGCTGTCCTACGGGGCGGCGCCGGGGGTCAGCCTGCCGTGGCTGCTGGGGACCGATGCCTCCGGGGTGAACGCGCGCAACGTGTTCCGGGCGCTCATGGGACTGTACCTCGCCATGGCGGCGTTCTGGGCGCTGGGCGCGCTGCGCCCGGCGCTGCGACGCCCGGCGCTCCTCAGTCTGTTCGTGTTCGTGACCGGGGTCGCGCTCGGCCGGCTGCTTAGCCTCGCGCTGGACGGCGCGCCGCATCCGCTCCTGACCCTCTACCTCGTGCTGGAGCTCGCGATCTCGGCCGCAAGCTTGGGGCTTATCCGCGCCTCCGGCCGCGCGACGTGACCGGTCCGAGGCGGTCCGCGCGCGCCGGAGAGCGCGCGGACCGCAGACAAGGGAGACAGGGCGCCATGACCGCCAGAACAGTCGCCGGAGCGCTCGCGCTCGCAGTCGCCGCCGCCATGGGCGCCGCCGTCGGAGCCCAGGCGCAGGAGACGCGGCCCAACATCTTGCTCGTCCTGCTCGACGACGCCGGCTTCATGGACTTCGGCGCCTACGGCAGCGACACCGCCACGCCGAACATGGACCGGCTGGGCGAGACCGGCGCGATGCTCACCCGCTACTACACCACGCCGCAATGCGGGCCGAGCCGCGCCGCGCTGATGACCGGGCAGGACAACCACGTCATCGGCATGGGCAGCATCGCCGAGGTGATGAGTTCCGAGATGGAGGCGCTGCCCGAGTATCGCCTGACCTGGGGGGACGACCAGCAGACCCTGGCGAGCCGCCTGCGCGACGCCGGCTACCAGACCTTCGTCAGCGGCAAGTGGGGCATCGGGCACGTCGGGGCCAACCTGCCGCATCGCTTCGGCTTCGACCGGTCCTGGGTGCTGGATTCGACCGGGTCGTCCAACTTCAACACCCGCTCCTACCTGCCGATCTACAAGGAGATGAAGTGGTTCGAGGACGGCGAGCACGTCCCGCTGCCGGAGGATTTCTACTCATCCCGCAACATCGTCGACAAAATGATGGACTACGTCGACGCGGCCGACCCGGACGCGCCCTTCTTCGGCTTCCTGTCGTTCCAGGCCATTCATATCCCGCTCCAGGTGTCCCGCGCCTACATCGACAAGTACGACGGCGTCTTCGACCTCGGCTGGGACGTCATGCGCGAGGAGCGGCGCCGGCGTGCGATCGAGCTCGGCCTGGTTCCCGAGACCACCCGTCTCTCCGACGGCGCCTGGAACGACCGCCGCTGGGACGACCTCTCGGCCGAGGAACAGCGCTACTGGGCCCGCGCGATGCAGGTGAACGCGGGCATGATGGAGGCCGCGGACGCGCATCTCGGCCGCCTGCTCGACCATCTCGAGGCGCAGGGCCGGCTGGAGAACACCATCGTCGTCGTGACCTCGGACAACGGGCCGGAGTTCAACACCCTCGGCAAGACCTCGACCCAGCCGCTGCTGGCGATCGAGCAGGCCTGGATGAGCCTCGTGGGCTGGGACACCGACTACGACAATCTCGGCCAGTTGGGCAGCATCGCGGCGATCGGTCACGAATGGGCGCTGGTCTCCGCGGCGCCGTTCCACCTCTAAAAGTTCAACGCCTCCGAGGGCGGGCTGCGCGTGCCGCTTTACGTCTCGGGTCCCGGGATCGCGCCCCTGGGGTTCCACGACGCCCGCGCCCAGGTCGCCGACATCGCGCCGACGCTGCTGGACGCCGCGGGGGTCCCCTATGCGCCAGAGGACTTCCACGGCCGCAGCCTGATGCCGGTGCTCGGCGGCGCGGCCGACGCCGTCTACGGCGACGACGACGCCATCGCCTTCGAGGTCAGCGGCACCGCCGCGCTCTTCCGCGGCGACTGGAAGATCGCGAAGTCGCCGGCGCCGTTCGGGGACGGAACCTTCCGGCTCTACGACCTCTCCGTCGATCCGGGCGAGACGACCGACCTCGCGGCGGAGCGTCCGGACCTCTACGCGGACATGGTTGCGGAGTACGAGCGCTACGCCAGCGAGGTCGGCGTCTACGAGTTCGCCCCGGGCGAGAGCGCGCGCCAGCAGCTGGTGACCAACTCCGTCATCAAGATCTTCCTGAATTTCTGGTACGTGGTCGTCGGGGCGCTGCTGGCCGTGCTCGAAGCGGTCGGCGCCCTGGTCTGGGGCCTGCGCGCGCTGCTGCGCCGGAGCATGGCGTGAGGCCCGGGCGCGGCGGCCTCGCCCTGACGGCCGGCGCGCTCGCCGCGACGGCCGGCGCGCTCGCCGCCGCAGCCGCGCTCGCCGCGATCGGGCCATGGTGGAGCGGCGCTTCCGCCTGCCCGATGCCCGATGCGGCGATCGGCGGCTTCGCGCGCATCGACGGCGGCGGGTTCGTCATGGGTCGGGACCCGCAGCACCCCGAGGAGGGGCCGCCCGCGCACGTCTTCGTCTCGCCCTTCCTGATCCAGGTCCACGAGGTGACCAACGCCCAGTTCCGGGAGTTCGTCGACGCCACGGGCCACGTCACCGACGCCGAGCGCGCAGGCGCATCCGCGCTGTTCGACGCCGAGAGCGGCGACGTCCGCCCGATGTCGTGGTGGCGGCTGGCGCCCGGCGTCAACTGGCGATCGCCTGAAGGGCCGGGATCCGGCATCGAGGACAGGCTCCGCCACCCAGTCGTGCATGTCACCCAGCGCGATGCGCGCGCCTACGCCGCCTGGGCCGGCGGCCGCCTGCCCGGCGAGGTCGAGTGGGAGTATGCGGCGAGCCTCGGGCTGGTCGACCCGACGGACCCGGCGTCGGGCGTCCGCGGCCCCGACGGAACCGCCCGCGCCAACGTCTGGACCGGGATCTTCCCTCTCTTCGACACCGGCGCGGACGGCCACGCCGGCGTGGCGCCCGTCGGCTGTTACGAGGCGAGCCGCGTCGGCGTCCACGACATGATCGGCAACGTCTGGGAATGGACCGAGAGCCGGTTCGGACCCGCCACGCCGAGGGTCGCCATCAAGGGCGGGTCCTACCTGTGCGGCGCGAACTTTTGCCGCCGCGCCCGCGTCGCGGCGCGCGAGAGCATGGAGCCCGACCTCGGCACGGGCCATGTCGGCTTTCGGATCGTGAAGGACGTCGACGACCGCGGCTGACGCCGGCCCCAACTGTCGCCTAGTGGACGGTGGCGGGCGGGGCGGGAGGCTAGATGTCGCGAGACCAATGGGCGGTGCAGGCGGCCGCGGGCGGGAGGGCCAAGATGAGCGACAAGAAGACGATCCTGATCACCGGCGCCGGCACCGGCATCGGCAAGGACGCGGCCAAGGCGCTGATCGCGCGCGGCCACACGGTTCACGCGACCACGCACCACGACGGAGAGGTCGCGACCCTGCAGGCGGAGCTCGGCCCCGCGGCGAAGGTCTTCAAGCTCGACATCACCGTGGCCGAGGACCGGGCGAAGATCGCCGGGCTCGGCATCGACGTGCTGGTCAACAACGCGGCCGAGGGCCAGTCCGGCTCGCTCGCCGAGATCGACATCGACCGCGTGCGCCGGCTCTTCGAGGTGAACCTGTTCTCCGGGCTCGAGCTCACCCAGATCGCCATCCGGGACATGATCGCCCAGGGCGGCGGCACGGTGATCTTCGTCAGCTCCATCGCCGGGCGGATCCCCACGCCCTTCGCCATGCCCTACTCGATGACCAAGTTCGCGATCTCGGCGGCCGCCGCGGGGCTGCGCGACGAGATGAAGACGCTCGGCAAGGGCATCCACGTTTCGGTGGTGGAGCCCGGCCCGTTCAAGACCGGCTTCAACCAGAAGCTCTCCGACAGCGGGATCGCGTGGATGGAAAAGGGCTCGATCTTCACCAAAGAGCAGGTCGAGAACGTGAAGTCCGGCACCGCGCGCACGCTCGCGATGGCGGAGGCCGGCTCGACCGCGTCGGTGGTCGGGAAGATCGTCGCCGCGTCCGAAGCGAAGAAACCGCGCCTGCGCTACGTCGCCCCGCTGCACTTCGCGATCCTGGTGTAGATCATGCGCATGTTCGGCGTGTAGGTCCCTCCAGCCTCGCAGCACGGGAAGGCGACCGGTCACGACGCGTTCGCCGCGTGGCCGGTCGAACCTCTCGGCCACCGCGTCGTCTCGAGGTCTTCGCGCCGATCCAAGAACGTTGGGCCCCGGTCGCGTCCGCTCCGCCACCTTCGCGAAACCGGCCGAAACTCCGCCCCGCTCGGCGCCGGCGAGCGCGGCGTGAACCGCGCCCGCACGCTCGTCCCGTCGGCCGGGGCCGGCGTCCGCTAGCCGTCCAGCGCGTCCGCGAAGAACACGTTCTCGCCCAGCGCCAGCGCGTCGTCCGACACGCCGAGCAGCTTGGCCAGCCGCACGCCGTCGACCTCCACCGCCGCGCCGCCCCGCGCGCCGGAGACGGCCAGCGCCGCGCCGTCGTCGAAGCCCACCAGCAGGATCGAATCCATCGCGGCGTTGAAATCCGCGACCACGTCGGTCTTCGTCTCGCCCGCCTCGAAGACGAAGCGGTCGGCCTTGCGCCCGCCCCTGAGGAAATCCGCGCCGTCGCCGCCGCTGATCAGGTCGCGCCCGTTGCCGCCGAACAACGAGTCCTCGCCCGCGCCGCCGAACAGCGAATCCGACCACTGCCGCCCCCTCACGTCGTCGCCGCCGGCGCCGCCCTCGATCGTGTCGCGCCCCCGGCCGCCGATCAGCTCGTCGGCGCCGCCCTGGCCCAGAATGCGGTCGTTGCCGCCCCGGCCCGAGACCGCGTCGGCCCCGGCGCCGGCCTCGACCTCGTCGTCGCCGCCCTTGCCCGACACCGCGTCGTCGCCGGTCCCCGCGATGATGAGGCCGCCGCCCTTCGTGGCCGCGATCTCGTCGTCGCCGGCGCGGGAGAACAGCGCCTGCCAGCGCGTCTCGGCCGTCTCGGCCACCTGCCGGCCCACCTCCAGGCCCCGCAGGTTGCCGTCCTGAATGTGGATGCCGCCGTAGATCCGGCTGATGCCGGCCTCCTCCGCCGCCTCGGTCAGCGTCTCCCACTGCAGCACCGTGGGTGGGCCGGCGCCGTAATCCTCGAAGGCCAGCTCGTCGATCACGTACTGGCCGAGGAAATCCTCTCCCGGCACGCCGTCCAGATCGTAGTTGCTCAGCGTCACGCCGTCGTAGAACGCGTCGGAGCCGACGAAGGACGCGATGGTCCGCGCCGCCGCCATCGAGAACGTCGAATGGCCGGAGACGAATTCGGGGAAGGGCGGCGTCACGAACGTCACGTTCTGATACGGCTGCCATTCCTGTCCCAGGATCTGGACCGTGCCCTCGTTCGGCCCGCCCCAGGCGGAGATCGTCTGGTCGAAGAACAGGTCGCGGATCGCCGATTGCGGCCGCACGTAGTCATAGGCGTATTTCGCCTCCCACGTGGCGATGCCGGCGTCCAGCAGCGCGGCGTTGAGCGCGAAGAACAGCTTGGCGTCCTCGTCGATGCCATGCCCTTCGCGCCGCGCCACGTCCTGGGCGATCTGGTTCCAGTGCCCCGGGGGCGATTCCGTGCGCGGGCCGTCGGCCCAGTACTCGGCGATCACCTTCTGCTCGGTGGTCAGGTCGGCGCTCGCGTTCAGAACCTCGGTCACCTGGTCGCGATAGGCGGCGTCGCCGGTGGTGGCCGTCCCCTCGCCGTCCACATAGGGTTCGAAATCGCCCAGCTGCGGCGGCGCCGGCGGGCGGAACTGATCGCCGGAGTCGAGGGCGAAGGCCTCCACGCCGCCCCAATGGGGGGTCAGCGCCACCTGATCGTCGAAGGTGCTCGGGTCGCCGTCATCGGCCACGGGCACGCCGTTCGCGTCGGTCAGCGTGCCGTTGGGCACGCGCAGCGGCTGCCAGCGGTTGGCGTCGAAATCGTCGCCGCCCGGCGCGTTGGCGGCGTTGGGATCGGCGTCGTTGACCGGCGCGTAGCCGGAGGTGTCGGCATAGTCGTTCTCGCGGTTGGAGCCGTCGTTCTCCCGCGCCGCCAGAACCTCGGCCACCGCCGCGCGGCCCACATCCGCCGCCGTCGTGGCGTCCGCCGGGTCGTAGCCCAGCGACGCGAGCATGGCGTCGAAGCGCGCCTGCTCGCCCGGAAACATCTCGATCAGCATGCCATGGGCGGCGAAGCTGACCGCCTCGGCCTTGTTCGCCTCCGTATGCTCAGCGGTCGGCCGGGACATCCGGCCGTAATGGCCGTAGGCGTCCGGGTCATAGGCCGCCCAGGCGTCGTAGATGGCGGCGGAGACCATATGCAGCGCATAGGTCGTCGGCGTGGGCGAGGCGGAGCCTGCGCGCACCGCCTCCAGCATCACCTCGTTCCACTCGGCGACGATCGATTGTTCCGTGGACATGGCCGTTCCCCTTCAGCCGCGCCGGCGCCCCCTCGGCGCCGGTTGCGCATCGGCGAGAGCCGGGGCCGCCGGCGCGCGAGGCCGCGCGCGGGAACCCGATCTCGTTAACCAAGGTTTCCAGCTCGGTCGTGACCCGACCGTGAAGCCGGCGTGCTTCGCGCGACGCCGGACCGTGCCGCCCGGGGGGCCGCCCGGGGGGCCGCGCCGGGTGCGGCGCCGCTCGACGGCGCAAAAAAGAAGGGCGGCGGGCCGCGCCCGCCGCCCGATCGCTCCGCCTCGATCAGACCGTCTCGAAGGCTCAGGCCCCTTCGATCTCCACGCTTTCCAGCACGAAGTGATCGTCCGCGCCGCCCTCGGTCGCGCGGAACGACACCGCGTCGAAGCCGGTCACGTCGCGGACCGAGGCGTAGACGCCGTCCTGCATCACCAGGTCCACGGCGCTCAGATGCACCAGCGCGTCGCCCGGGCCGCGCGCCCAGAAATCGACCGTGACGTCCGCCTGATCCGCCGCCTTGTTGGCCCGGCTCGCCGCATCGCGCCCGATGCCCCGCAGCCGCACGACATCGACCGAAAAGCCCACGCCCTGCGCCTCGAACGCGAACGCCTCGCCCAGCTCGAACAGCATCAGTTCGTTGTCGTCGAGCGTCTCGCCGCCCAGTCGGCGCGACTCCCACGTGCCATAGCCGCCGCGGCGTCCCACGCCGTTGGCCTGAACCGTGAAGCCCGCGCCGAACGCCGTGTCGTCGCCCAGGCGCGCGGCGTCGCCCGCCTCGCCCTGCATCGGAACCAGCGCGTCCTCGCCCAGGTCCTTGCCCCGGCGCGCCGCGATGGCCGCCTTGCGCCCGACCAGCTCGATCTCATCGCCCAGACCGTCCGCCGTGCGCCAGGCATAGGCCGCCACGTCCACCAGATCGACGCGGTCGTCGCCGCCCAGGTTCTTGCCGGCGTTCAGCGCCTCGGCGTCCAGCCGCTCGCGCAAGGCGGGCCCGTCGGTGTCCGCCCCGTCCGCCGCGCCGTCGTGCAGCTGCGCCTCCACCACCTGCCGCTTGCCGACCCGGCCGAGGAAATCGAACTCCAGATGCACCAGGTCCTCCGGCGCCTCGCCCGCCAGCGCGACGACCGAGACGTCGTCGAACGCCAGATCCTCCGAGCCCCAGGCGTAAAGGCCGACCGTTCCGGCCTCCAGGTTGCGGTCCTCCACCGGCGTGCCGAAGACCGCCTTGCCGTCGATGAAGGCGCGGATCGCGCCGCCCTCCACCTCGACGCGCCAGTCCTGCGCCTCGCCCGGCGTGTACTCCGCCCAGCCGCGGGCCAGGATGCTCTCGCGCCCGTCCAGATGCCGGGTCAGCATCACCAGACCCGTCTGCGCGTCGCTCTCCAGCTTGTAATGGTTGTCGGCGTCCACGTAGCGGACCAGCAGCCCGATGCCGTCGTCGTCGCCCGGCGTCAGCGTTGCCGACAGCGCATAGTCGGTCCAGCCCAGCGCCGCCGGATCGTCCCACAGCGCATAGGTGCCGTCGCGCAGGATGAAGGGCCCGTCGCCCTCGACGGAGAAGGCGTTGCTGCCGAGCCCCTGCTGCGCCGACTGAATGTCGGAGGCCTGCACGAAAGCCCCCCCGACCACCTGCCAGTCGGACGGGCCGTTCTGATCGCCCTCGTCCACCACGGTCCAGCCGTCGAAATCGCCGTCGGCGAAATCGTCGGCCAGCCGGACCTCGGCCTGCGCCGCAACCGACAGGGTCAGCAGGTCCTCCGACACGTCGCCGTTCGCATCCGTCACGCGCAGCACGACCTGCGTCTTGCCCGGCGCGAGCTCCAGCGTCGCCTCGGCGCCCTGCGCCGCGACCTCGCCGTCGATCAGCCATTCGTAAAGCTCGATGCCCTCCGCCGACAGGCTCGCCGCGGCCGTGACCTCGACGGCGGCGACCCCGTCTCCGTCCAGATCCTCGGCCCAGCGTCCGTCGGCCTCGACCGTCAGCGCGCGCGCGGCCAGGGTGATCGGGTTGACCGACACGTTGTCGAACAGCGCCCGGTCCATGGCGCCGGCATAGACGCCGACCGTGCCGCCCGGCAGCGGCGCGGGATCGACCACGGGCGCGCCGAACAGCAATTCGTCGTCGAGCGTGACGGTGATCTCGCCGCCCAGCACCGCGATCCGCAGGTCCTGCATCGCAAAGTGCCGGTAGGACGCGGTTTCGCTGGCCAGCACCGTTTCGACGCCCCCCTCCACGCGCACCAGCTCGCGCAGGTCGTTCTGCTGGTCCATCGTCAGGCGATAGTGGGTCTGCGCGTCCTGCCAGTAGAACACGGCGCCGATCACGTCGTTGTCCGCAGGCTCGACCACCATGTCGAAGGCGTAGTCGGACCAGTCCCCGGCCCCCTCGCCCTGCCAGACGAGGATCTCCTCGGCGCCGTTCGACTGCTGGTAAAGCGCCGCCTCCCCCTCGCCGTCCGGATTGCCGAAGATGGAGCCCTTCACGAGGTAGGAGCCGAGCCCCGCCTCCCCCAGCTGCGCCAGCTCCACCGTCGCCGCGCCGTAATCGACCGCGTCGAGGGCGCCGTCGAAGCTCAGCTGCACGGCGTCCGGTCCCGCCGCCGCCGCCTCGATCGGCCCGTCCGCGTCCGCCCCGCCCAGCGCGGCGATCTCGGTCTCGCTCAGCGCGCCTTCGACGAAATGCAGCGCGTTGGCGTAAAGGTCGGAGGAGAAGCCGGCGCCGTCGGTGAACAGCAGCACGCCCGCATCGCCGTCCAGCGTCCAGCGGCTGCCGTCCGACACGTCCGCGTCCACCACCTGCGTGTCCAGCAGCACGCCGTCGGCATACTTGGCCAGCGTCTGCACCCCGTCGCCGTCGGTCTCGAAGGTCAGCGCCAGGCGCGTCCAGGCATCGTAGGCGATGGCCCCGTCATAGTCCCCGTTGATCCCCAGGCCGAAGGTGCCGTCGGCATTGTTGCGCAGATAGGCCTCCGCATCGCCGCCGTTGCTCACGTCGCTCTGGTAGAGCGCCGAGAAGGTCTGCGTCGTGCTCTGCACGTAAAGGTCGAAGATCAGCGTGTAGTCCGTGATCTCGCCCGTCGCGGCCGTGGGGTTCACGAGGATCCCCGCCTCCGCCGGCAGGGCGGGAACTTCGACCACGCCGGCCGCGCCGCCGACGGTCTGCCCGCCGCCCACGCCCGTCAGGTCGATCAGCGGCGTCGTCAGCGTGCTGTCGAAATCGTCGCCCGTGACGGAGCCTTCGTTGAAGTCGTCCCACTCGTCGCCATCGGCCACGGCGACCGTGCCCGCGCCCAGCTCGAACGTGCTGCGCGCCTGATCGCCGGCCACGGCGATCCAGAACTCCTTGTCGGCAAAGGTCCAGCCCTGCCACTCCGTCGTGCCCTGGGGCATCGACGGCGCGGTGTCCTGCGTCCAGCCGTCGGGCGGCGTCGGGGTCCAGACCTCGGCCGTCGGGTCGAACGTCTCATCCACCACGGGTCCCAGCGGCAGGGCGTCGAAATCCTCCTGCAGCAGGGGGGTGACGACCGACCGCTCCGCCGACACCTCCACGTTGTCGATGGCCCACCACCAGTCGTTGTCGGCATCGGCGTAGCGCCAGCGCACGATCACGCTGTCCTCGGCGCCCGCATGCAGGTCCAGCGACACCGCCTCGTTCGCCCGATCCAGCGAGCTCGCGCCCCCCGGAACCGTCGAGGTGTCGAGCGTCAGCAGGGTCGAAAAGCTGCCGCCCCCGTCGAACGACACCTCGACCGTGCCGGTCTGATCCGCATAGGGGCGGAAGCTGCTGTCGAACGTCAGGCGGACGGAGCCGGCATCGTAGCCCGTCAGGTCGATCTCCGGCGTCTCCAGCAGCACGTTCTTGGCGTTGGGAACCGCGCCCAGCAGGTCCTCGTACTCGTCGCCGTCGGCCACGGCCACCGTGCCCTGTCCGCGGGCGAAGGCGCTGCGGCTCTGATCGCCGGCCGTGGCGATCCAGGCGTCCTTGTCCAGGAACGTCCAGCCGTCGAATTCGGGCGTGCCCGCGGGCGTCGCGCCGTTGTCGCGGCTCCAGCCCGCCGGGGGCGCGTCGGTCCAGTCGGTCCCGTCGCCGCCGCTTTCGCTCACGGATACGAACGGGCCCAGCGCCAGCCCCTCGAAATCCTCGCTCAGCAGCGCCTCGCGCACCACCGCCTCGGCCGCGACCTCGATGTCGTCGATGGCCCACCACCAATCGTTGTCCATGTCGGACATGCGCCAGGCGAACTGGATGGTGTCGGCGCTGTTGGGCGCCAGCGCGGTCAGCGACACCGCCTCGTTCGCCCGGTCCAGCGAGCTGTTTCCGCCTGCGGTCGACGCATCCAGGGTCAGCAGGGTCGAGAACGTCGCGCCGTCGTCGAAGCTGACCAGGACCTCGCCGGTCATGGCGTCGTAGGGCCGGAAGCTGGACGCGAAGTCCAGCGAGATCGGGATCTGCCCCACATTGCCCAGCGAGGGCAGCGCAAAGCCCAGATCCGTGCCGATCCGCACGTCGCCGACGCCCGTCCCGGGCTCCGCCCAGCCGTCGGCCTCGCCGTCGTCGAAGGTCTCCGTCAGCAGCGCCTCCGGCGCCTCCACGATCACCACGGTCTCGTCGGTGGAGACGGCGCCGTTCGCGTCCGTGACCTTCAGCACCAGGCGGTTCGTGCCCGTCTGAAGGTCGACCTCCAGCGGCGCGCCGTCCGTCTCGCCCAGCTTTTCGCCATCGGCCGCGAACCATTCGAACGTCGCGCCGGCCACGTCGCCCAGCGTCGCGGACGGATCGAGCGTCGTGGACGCCGCGATGCCGTCGCCCGCCACGACGCGGGTCGGCCCGGCCTCGGCCAGCGCGATCTGCGCTGGCGTGCTCAGATCGACGTTCTCGAACGTCTCTTCGTGGTCGGGGAAGTCGGCGAAGAATTCGTCGGTCTCCACCAGCTTGGTATGGGTGGTGAAGCGCTCGTTCTCCGGATCGATCACCACCAGGCGCAGGGCGCCGTTGCCGCCGTTCGTGCCCACGCCCTCCACGCCGCGCCAGGCGCCGTTCTGGTAGTTCACGAACATCTGGTGCACGGCGTTGTCGCCCGCGCCGTAGCTGACCACCGTCTCCGCGCCGCCCATGAAGTTGTGGCCGTTGAAGGTGAAGGCGACGTTCGGATACTTCGACGCGAACTCCCGCCACGCATCCTCGCCGCCGTTCACGCCGCGCGGGTTCTCGCGGATGGCATAGCCCCAGCCGTCGTTGTCGGTGTTCAGCGGCTCCGTCGTCGGCGTCACGCGCCCGTCGCCGCCGTTCCACGAATGGGTGTTGATGATGACGCGATGGTCCAGATGCGCCTCGATCACCTCGCCCGCCCAGCGCAGCACGTCGTCCGGCATGCCGAATTCCAGGCTGAACACCAGCCACTTGGTGCCGTCGGGCGTCTCCAGCGTCGAATAGGCGTTGCGGATCGAATCCGAATAGGTCGAGCCGTTGCCGAACGTGTCCGGCCCCACGTCGAACCCGTCATAGACCCCGCCGCCCTGCGCCGGCGTCGCCCCGACCTGCTCGGCCGTGAAATAGGCGTCGATATCCGTCTCGAAGCTGAAGGCCGAGGAGAAGCCCGGCCGCTGCTGATCGTGGTTGCCCACCGCCAGCGAATAGCTCAGCTCGCCGTCCAGCCGCTCCATGGCGTCCTCGGCGATCTCCCACTGGCTCTCGGCCCCGAACTGCACGACGTCGCCCACATGGATGACGTGCTGGATCGCCAAGCTATCCTTCTGGTCCACCAGCCAGTCGGTCATGCGGGAGAAGCTGTTGTCCTCCAGCGTCTGGTTCGACGTGTAGTCCTGCGTGTCGGGGATCACGGCGAAGACATAGGCGTTCTCGCCCGCCGAAATGGCGCGGAACCGCTCCGTCAGGGGCTCGCCGTCCGGACCCGTCGCCACGACCACGATGTCCGCATGGCCAAGCTCGCCCTGCGTCAGGGTCAGCGTGGTTCCGTCGATCTCCGCCGCGACGACGTCGCCGTCGGTGGTGGACGCCTCGAAGCCCGTCGCCTCCGCCCCGAACGCCTCGAGCAGGTCGAAGACCGCCGGCCCCTCGCCCGCGCGCAGCAGCTGGTCCTGGATGTTGTCCTGGCGCGCCACGACCGGCGCCTCGTCGATCACCTCCACGCGCTGAAAGCCGAATTCGGACCCCGCCTCGTAGCCGTCGAAGCCCAGCTGGTAGGTCGTCGGGGTCGCCGGCAGCTCCAGCGCGATGATCGGCGTCGTGATCGTGCTGTCGAAATCGCTCCCGGTCAGCGAGCCGGTGTTGAAATCGTCCCACTCGTCCGGATCGGCGATGGCGACGACGCCGGTCCCCTTGTCGAAATCGCCGCGGTTCTGTCCGTCGGCGGCGGTCCAGAACTCCGGCGTGGCGAAGGACCAGCCCTGCCACTCGGTCGTGCCCTGCGGCATCGCCGGATCGTTCTGCCGCGTCCACCCGTCGGGCGGCGTGTCGGTCCAGCCGATCGCAGGGACGTTCTCGTCCGCCGCCGGGCGCAGATCCTCGGCCAGCCCGTCGAAGTTCTCGGCATAGATCAGCGCGCCGCTCTCGTCGGTCAGGGCCAGGTTGTCGACCGCCCACCACCAGTCGTTGCCGCCGTCGCGCAGGTTGAAGCTGAAGGCGACCTCGGTCGCCGCCTCGTCCACCTCGAAGTCCAGCGACACCGTCTCGTTGACCCGGTCGAGCGCGCTGGTCCCGCCCGGAACCGCCGCGGTGTCGAGCGTCAGGAGCGACTGGAACCCGGCGCCGTCCACCGAAACGGCGACCTCGCCCGTCATGTCGTCATAGGGGCGGAAGCTGGAATCGAAGGTCAGCGTCAGCGTCCGCGTGCCGGCGCCCGTCGGGGGCAGCGGCTGCGGCGCGGCCGCCGCCGTCGCCTCCAGCGGCCCGTCGCCGTCGGCCCCGCCCAGCGCGGCGATGGCGGCGGCGTCCAGCACCTCTTCGGACAGGGCGAAATGCGCCAGATGCCCCTCGCCCGTCTCGCCCCCGTCGTCGGACATCAGCAGAAAGCCCGTCGCCGCGTTCAGCGTAAAGCGCGCCGCATCCACGCTCTGGGCGTCCAGCAGCGCGCCGTCGAGATACTTGGTCAGCGTCGAGGATCCGTCGCCCTGATCCTCCACCGTCACGGCGATGCGCGCCCAGGTTCCCGCGCTCACCGCGCCGTCATAGTCGCCGCCGATGCCGATGCCGCCGTCGCCGCGCACGAACAGGTCGCCGTCGCCGCTCTGGCTCGGATCCGTCTGCAGCAGCGCCTGAAACCCGTCCAGCGCGTCGAAGCGCACGTCCCAGATCGCGGTGTAGCTCGACAGATCGCCCACCACGGGCGGCACGCCGACCAGCACGCCCTCCGCCGGCCCGTAGGCCGCATGGTCCAGCACCGCGACGTCGGCGCCGCCCGGCCCGTCGATGCCGAACTGGCTGGCCAGGGCGATGGCGCTGTCGTTCAGGACGTTGGGCGTCCGAAACCCGAAGCCGTCCAGAAACACCTGCGCCTCGCCGTAGCGCGGCGCCACGTCCTCGCCCCCGAACCCGATCTCCAGCGCATTGTCGCTCGGCGCGGCGGGAAAGAACCCGGCGGCGTCCGGCGCGGGGATGGAGGCGACGACCCCCGCCGTCTCCGCCGCGCTCGGCACGTCGGTGGTGAAGAACACCGACGACACGGCGCCGCCCGCCGTCTCTCCGTCGTTGTCGTTGAACAGCCTGACGCCGACCTGCGGGTCGATCTCCCACCGGTCCGTCGCTCCCAGGTTCTGCGTTCCGACCAGCGCGCCGTTCAGGTACTTGCGCAGCACCGTGTCGCCGCTCTCCTGCGACACCGTCGCGATGATGCGGTTCCAGGCGTCGAAGGCGAAGGCGCCGTCGTAGACGCCGTTCACGCCGATCCCCGCCGTGCCGTCGCCGTTGTCGCGCAGGAACAGGTCGCCGTCCCCGTCCCCGGTCTGCAGCAGCGACACGAACGTTCCGGCCGGCTGCGGGATGTAGACGTCGAGCCCCAGCGCCCAGGTCCCGATGGGCTGGCCCGAGGCGGAGCCGGGCGCCACGCGCAGCGCCTCCGCCGGCGCGAAGCCGGGGAAGGACAGCAGCGTCGGATCGACCCCGTCGATCGCCGGAAACCCGGTTTCGCTGCCCAGTCCCAGCTCGGCCGTGCCCAGATCCCGCGCCATCGTCCCGCTCCTCATTCACATTCACGCGAACAAGGACTTCGACGATTCGCATGGCGCCCGCGCTCCGGTTCCGCGAAAGAAATGCGAAACTCCTTGCGGCGCGCCCCCGCCGCCTCAGCCGTAGCCGAACGCGTCCAGAAAGGGCTCCAGCCGTGCCATATGCGGCGCCAGGTGCCGCCGATAGGCCCGCCATCGGCCCACCGCGCGGCCATGCACCGGCCGCCGCACGTCGGTCTGCGTGGGCGAGTTGACCACCTTGCCCTCCAGCCGCTCCCGCCACCGCGCCACGCCCGGATCCCAGGGCAGTCCCAGCCCCGCCAGCACCCGGCGCGCCTCGCCCATCGGATCGGCGACCATGTCCTCGTAGCGGGTCTCGACCCGTCGCGACGGGTCCAGCGCCTCGCGGTTGCGCAGCCAGGTCCCCATCTCGGCGGCGTAAAGCTCCGTCGCCGTGCCCCAATCCAGCAGCATCGCGCTGAACTCCGTGGGGCGAAAGCTGCGCAGCACGCAGCTCGTCACCACGTCCCGCGGATCGCGGATCGCGAAGACCACCCGCGCCTCCGGCCCCAGGCGCAGCAGCGCCGGCAGCAGGCCCGCATGGTTGGGGTTCTTGTCCAGGTGCAGCCGCCCGCCCAGGGGTTCGCCCAGCAGCCCCTCCATCGCATCCAGATAGCGGGCGCGCACGTCCCGCACGGCGCGCCGCGGCGCCCGGTCCAGCGTCGCGACGCTCAGCGCCCCGCCCCCGGCCCGGCACAGCCGGGGCAGCGCGTCCTGCGTGAACACCGCCCGCTCGGGCGAGGCGACCAGCGCCGGATGCGCGTCCAGATGCTGCTCCAGCAACGTGGTGCCGGAGCGGGGGAAGCCGACCAGATGCGCCAGCCCCGACACCCGCGCATCGCCCCGGCCCTGGCGACGCCGCCAGCCCTCCAGCGTCTCGCGGTCGAACGCCCGGGCCAGCGTCTCGATCATCCGGTTGTTCGCCCGCGCCCGCCGCAGCAGCTCCGGCGTCTGCGGCAGGGCGCGCAGCAGGGCATGCGCCTCGGCGATGGCGCCGGCCGCGGCCTCCGCCTCGCCCTCGCCATCATGGACATAGCAACGCTCGGTCCACGCCTCGGCCCGCAGCGCCGGCGGCGCGCCGGGCCCGGTCAGCCCCTCCAGCCGGCGCAGCGCCTCGGCGCGCCGCCCCTGCCGCCGCGCGATCCGCGCCAGCGCCAGCTTCGGCTCGACCGCCTCGGGCGCCGCCCGCGCGCAGGCCTCCAGGACCTCCCGCGCCGCCTCCAGCCGCCCCGAGCTTTCGTACAGCGCGCCCAGCTCCGCCAGCA
>JBCBYE010000444.1:0-4163 GCA_039816075.1 Pseudomonadota bacterium
CCGCAGGCGATGATCGTCGGCGCCTCCTGCACGGCCGAGCTGATCCAGGACGATCCCGGCGGTCTGGCCGAGGCGCTGGGCCTGCCCATCCCGGTGGTCGCGCTGGAGTTGCCGAGTTATCAGCGCAAGGAGGCCTTCGGGACCTCCGAAACCTTCTACCGCCTCGTGCGGGCGCTGGCCGGGCCGCAGCCGCGGCTGAGCGCCGACGGGCGCGGGCCGGTCTGCAACATTCTGGGGCCCACGGCGCTGGGCTTTCGCCATCGCGACGATGCGCGGGAGATCCGGGGGCTGTTGGAGGGGATGGGCGTGCGCGTCAACGTCTCCGCCCCGCTGGATGCGACGCCGGAGGATCTGAAGCGCCTCGCCGCGGCCGACTTCAACGTGGTGCTCTATCCGGAGCATGCGGAGGAGGCGGCGCGGCACCTGGAGAAGACCCACGGTCAGCCCTGGACGCGCACGGTCCCCATCGGCGTCGGCGCCACGCGGGAGTTCCTGGCGGAGGTCGCGGCGCTGACCGGCCTGGCGCCGGCGGAGCCGGCGGGCCTGCGGTTTCCCTGGTGGTCCCGGTCGGTGGATTCCACCTACCTGACGGGCAAGCGCGTCTTCGTCTACGGCGACGCCACGCATGCCGTCGCCATGGCCCGCGTGGCGCGGGACGAGATGGGTTTCGAGGTGGTGGGCCTCGGCTGCTACAACCGCGAATTCGCCCGTCCCCTGCGCGCCGCCGCCAAGCGGCACGGCGTCGAGCCGCTGATCACCGACGACTATCTGGAGGTCGAGGCCGCCATCGCGGAGGCCGCGCCGGAGATGATCCTCGGCACCCAGATGGAACGGCATATCGGCAAGCGGCTGGGGATCCCCTGCGCGGTGATCTCCGCCCCGTTCCACGTCCAGGACCATCCCGCGCGCTATTCGCCGGTGATGGGGTGGGAGGGCGCCAACGTCCTCTTCGACACGCTGGTGCATCCGCTGGTCATGGGGCTGGAGGAGCATCTGCTGGCGATGTTCCGCGAGGATTTCGAGTTCAACGACGCCGCCGGACCGAGCCACCTGGGCGGCCACGCCCCGGCCGCGCCGCCCGCGCCCGACACGACCCCCGAGATCGCCCGGACCGCAGAGCCCGCGCCGTCTCGCCCCGGACTTGATCCGGGGCCTCCTCCGGCGCCGCAAGCGAAGCGGGCCGAGCCGAGCGAAACCGCCACGCTCGAAGCCCCGACCTGGACCCCAGAGGGCGAGAAGGAGCTGAAGAAAATCCCCTTCTTCGTGCGGGGCAAGGCCCGCCGGAACACCGAAGCCTTCGCCGCGGAGCGCGGCATTTCCTCCATCGATGTCGAGACCCTTTATGACGCCAAGGCCCATTTCGCGCGCTGAGCGCCCCGGCGCCGACCCGGAGATCCGGGTCTGCGTCGTGACGCTCGACAGTCTGCTCGCCCATCCGGCGACGCAGGCCGGCGAACGGCTGCGCGCGCTTTATCCCGGTCTGCGCGTTTCGCTGCACGCGGCCGCGGAATGGGGCGAGGAGCCGGAAAAGCTGGCCCTCGCCAAAGCCGATCTGGCGCAGGCCCATATCGTCGTCTCCACGCTTCTGTTCCTCGACGAGCATATTCGCGCCATCGAGCCGGAGCTGCGCGCCGCGCGCGAACGGGTCGACTGCTTCGTCGGCGCCGTCGCCGCGCCCGAGGTCACGTCGTTGACCCGCATGGGCGCGCTCGACATGAGCGCGCCCGACAGCACGGTGATGAAGTTCCTCAAGAGCCTGCGGGGGAACAAGAAGGCGTCCGGCGCCTCGGGCGAGAAGCAGATGCGCATCCTGCGCCGTCTGCCCAAGATCCTGCGCTTCCTGCCCGGCAAGGCGCAGGATCTGCGCGCCTACTTCCTGGTCATGCAGTATTGGCTGAGCGGCACGGAAGAGAACGTGGAGGCGATGCTCCACTTCCTCATCGACCGCTATGCCGACGGCCCCCGCGCCGGGCTGCGCGGCCGCGCCCGTCCGGCCGATCCGGCGCTGGTGCCCGACACGGGCGTCTACCATCCGCGCATGCCCGGCCGCCTGTCGGACGATCCCTCTCGGCTGCCGGCGCCGCCGTCCTCGCCGCAGGGGCGCGTGGGGCTGCTGCTGATGCGCTCCTACGTGCTGGCGGGCGACACCCGGCATTACGATGCGGTGATCGAGGCGCTGGAGGCGCGCGGCCTCGCGGTCGTGCCCGCCTTCGCCGCCGGCCTCGACGGTCGTCCGGCCATGGACGCCTTCTTCAAGGACGCCGAAGGGCGGCCGGAGGTGGACGCGCTGATCTCGCTGACCGGCTTCTCGCTGGTCGGGGGGCCCGCCTACAACGACAGCGCCGCGGCCGAAGAGGCGCTGAGCGATCTGGACGTGCCCTACATCGCCGCCCATGCGCTGGAGTTTCAGCGGCTGGACCAGTGGCAGGGCTCCGACCGCGGGCTGAGCCCCATCGAAAGCACAATGATGGTCGCGCTGCCCGAGATCGACGGCGCCACCGGCCCCATCGTCTTCGGCGGACGGTTGGGCGAGGGCGGGGCCTGCGACGGCTGCGCCCAGGGCTGCCGCGCGCGCGCCGAGCGGCCGCGCGCCATGGCCCCGTGCCCGGAGCGGATCGAACGACTGGCCGACCGCGCCGCGCGGCTGACGGCCCTGCGCCGCGCCCCGCGCGACGCGCGCCGCATCGCCATCGTGCTCTACGGCTTTCCCCCCAACGCCGGGGCCGTGGGCACCGCCGCCTACCTGTCGGTGTTCGAAAGCCTGCTGAACACGCTGCGCGCCATGCGCGACGAGGGCTATGCCGTCGAGGTCCCCGAGACGGTCGAGGCCCTGCGCGACGCCGTCCTGCGCGGCAACGCCGCCGACTACGGCCAGGACGCCAACGTCGCCGCCGTGGTCGCCACGGACGACATGGTCCGCGGCGAGCCGCATCTGGCGGAGATCGAGGCCGCCTGGGGCCCCGCGCCGGGCAAGGTGCAGGCGGACGGCCGCGGCGTCTTCGTGCTGGGCGCGCGGTTCGGCGAGGTCTTCGTCGGCGTGCAGCCGACCTTCGGCTACGAAGGCGATCCGATGCGCCTGCTCTTCGAGAAGGGCTTTGCGCCGACCCACGCCTTCAACGCCTTCTACCGCTGGATCCGGCGCGATTTCGGCGCCCACGCGGTGCTGCACTACGGCATGCACGGCGCGCTGGAATTCATGCCGGGCAAGCAGTCTGGCCTGGGCGCGAGCTGCTGGCCCGACCGGCTGATCGGCGACCTGCCGAACATCTATCTCTACGCCGCCAACAACCCGTCGGAGGGCGCGCTGGCCAAGCGGCGGTCCGCCGCCACGCTGGTCACCTACCTGACGCCGCCGCTGGCGCAGGCGGGGCTCTACAAGGGGTTGGTGGAGCTGAAATCGACGCTGAACCGCTGGCGCGCCCTGGCGCCGGGCGCCGCGGAGCGCGGCGATCTGGCCGATCTGCTGCAGGCGCAGGCCGCCGCCGTGGACCTGACCGAGGCGGCGCCCGCCTGGACCGACCCGGACGCCGCCGCGCTGAAGCTGCTGCGCGACCTGGCGGAGGCGGAGGAGACCTGGATCACCGACGGCCTGCACGTGGTCGGCGGCCGGCGCAGCGCCGAAAGCCTGGCGGACACGCTGGGCGTGATGGCCGAGGCCCAGGGCCTCGACGCCGCGCCGGAGCTGCTGGCCGATCTCGCCCTGGCGGCGCGCGCCCATGCCGATGCGCCGGAGATCGCGATGATCCCGCCGGCCGGGGCCCCGACGACGCTGGTGGAGGCGGCGCTCGCCCTCGCCAAGGACAGCGAGACCGCCGGTCTGCTGCGGGCCCTGGACGCGCGCTTCATCGCGCCGGCGCCGGGCGGCGACCTCGTGCGCGCGCCGAACGTGCTGCCCACGGGGCGCAACATGCACGCCTTCGACCCGTTCCGCATGCCCTCGGCCTTCGCGCTGCTCGACGGCGCGCGGCAGGCGGCCAAGCTGATCGAGCGGCACGTCGCCGACCATGGCGAGCTGCCCAGGTCCGTCGCGCTGGTGCTGTGGGGCGCCGACAACCTCAAAACTGAGGGCGGGCCCATCGCCCAGGCCCTGCATCTGCTGGGCGCGCGCCCGCGCTTCGACGGCTATGGCCGCCTTTCGGGGGCGGAGCTGATCCCGCTGGAGG
>JBCBYE010000775.1:0-2009 GCA_039816075.1 Pseudomonadota bacterium
CCCGCCCGCCGCCGAGCTTGTCGTTGACGTAAAGGCGGAAGCGATCCCCGTCATGCTCTTCCCACTGGTGGACCATGTAGGCGCCGAGGCACAGCCAGGCCGCCAGCGTGCCGGGCCCATGCCCCGCCGCGGCGACCGGCGACATGAGCAGCAGAACGAGGCCGGCCGGCCCGGTCGCCGCCGGCCACTGCCGTTCGAGCCGAGCCGCCGCGCCCTCGGTCATCGGCGCGCGCCGTCGCCGCGCACCGCCTGCGCCTGGGGCGCATCCGCCGCCCCCTCCGCCCGAACGGCGGCCGCCAACCGCTCCAGCGTCGGGCCGATCAGAAGCGCGGCGAGCGCGGCGGACAGGAACGTGGCGATGGTGTTGGTGATCGCGACGGCGGCGGCCTCCATCGGCAGATCAGTCGCCAGCGTCCAGGTGCGCACGCCGCCGTTGAGCACGAAAGCCAGCATGAGCCAGGGCAGCGCATGCGCCCGCAGCCGGTGCAGCTGCCCGCCCGAGGCGTCGCCGGCCAGCCTCTCTCCGACCAGCACGGCGGCGACGAGGGCGCAGAGCAGCAGCGCCGCGCCTGCGCCCCCTTCGTCGCTCATGTAGAACAGCACCAGCAGACCCGACGCCGCCACGGCGAGCGCGGGAGTGCCGAAGAGCAGCGCCAGCAGGATCAGGCGACGGCGCGGCATGGGATCAAAGGTCCATCAGAAGGCGGCGCGGATCCTCCAGCGCCTCCTTCACGCGCACGAGGAAGGTGACGGCGCCTTTGCCGTCGACGATGCGGTGATCGTAGCTGAGCGCCAGATACATCATCGGGCGCGCCACGATCTGGCCGCCGACGACCATGGGACGCTCCTGGATCTTGTGCATGCCGAGTATGCCCGATTGCGGCGGGTTGAGGATGGGCGAGGACATCAGCGAGCCGTAGACGCCGCCGTTGGAGAGGGTGAAGGTGCCGCCCTGCATCTCGGCCATCGACAGCTTGCCGTCGCGGGCGCGCAGGCCGAGTTCCGAAATCTTCTTCTCGATCGCCGCGAAGCCCATCTGGTCGGCGTCGCGCACCACCGGCACCACGAGGCCCGAGGGCGTGCCGACGGCGACGCCCATGTGATAGTAGTTCTTGAAGACGATGTCGGTGCCGTCGATCTCGGCGTTGACCTCGGGCACCTCCTTGAGGGCATGCACGCAGGCCTTCACGAAGAAGGACATGAAACCCATCTTCACGCCGTGCTTCTTTTCGAAGAGACCCTTGTATTCGTTTCGGATTTCCATGACCTCGCCCATGTCCACCTCGTTGTAGGTGGTCAGCATGGCGGCGGTGTTCTGGGCGTCCTTGAGGCGCCGGGCGATGGTCTGACGCAGGCGCGTCATGCGCACGCGTTCCTCGCGGTCGGCGTCCGTGACGGCGACGGGCGCGCGCGGGGCCGGGGCGGGCGCGGGAGCCTCGGCCTTGGCGGAGGCGGCCTTGAGCACGTCCTCCTTCATGATGCGCCCGTCCTTGCCGGTGCCGGTGACGGAAGCCGGGTCGATGCCCTTTTCGGCCATCAGCTTGTTGGCGGAGGGGGCGTTTTCGATGTCCTTGCCGGCGCCGCCGCCGCCGTCGGAGGCGGCCGGGGCGGGCGCGTCGGCCTTGGGCGCAGGCGAGCCGGCGCCGGCGGAGGCGCCGGCCTTGATGCGGGCCAGCAGGCCGCCGGCCTCCACCGTGGCGCCTTCGTCGGTGACGATCTCCGCCAGGACGCCGGCCACGGGGGCGGGCGCCTCGACCGAGACCTTGTCGGTCTCCAGCTCGCACAGCATCTCGTCCACCGCGACCGCGTCGCCCACCTTCTTGAACCAGGTGGAGACGGTGGCCTCGGTCACGCTTTCGCCCAGCGCCGGGACCGGCACGTCCACCATCTCGCCGTCGCCGGACGGCGCGGCCGCGCCGTTCGAACCGGCCGCCGAGGGCGCAGGGGCGGAGGGCGCCGGCGCGTCCTGGGTGGGCTGCGATGCGCTTCGAGCCGTCGCGCCGCCGGCC
>JBCBYE010000354.1:0-5075 GCA_039816075.1 Pseudomonadota bacterium
CGGCCCTCAGCCGGCCCTCAGCCAGCCCGCAGCCGACCCGCAGCCGAAGCGCAGCCGACCCGCAGCCGACCCGGCGCTAGACCTCCTCGCCAAGCGGGGCGAAGACCGCGTTCGCCTCCACCTCCCCGACCTGGCGATAGCGGGCCCGGGGCGCGATCTCCTCCAGCAGCTCGGGCGTCTCGAACCGCTCCAGCACCAGCATCGGGCGCCAGCGGCGGATCAGCGCCGCGCCGCCGCGCAGGGCCGCGGCCTCGTGCCCCTCCACGTCCAGCTGCACCACCGCGACGCGCCGATCCGCCGGCACCGCCTCGTCCAGGCGCAGCAGCGGAACCTCCGCCGTGCCGACCGCATCCTCCGCCGCCTCCACCAGATGCGACATGCCGCCCAGCGCCTCGCCGTCGGGGCCCGCCACGCGCAGCCGCCCCGCGCCGTGCCGGTCGGACAGGCCCGCATGGCGCAGCTCCAGCGCGCTCAGCCCGTTCAGGCGCGCAGTCAGGCGGGCCAGGGCGAAGCTGTCGGGATTGGGCTCGAACGCCCACAGGCGCGCGCCCTCGCGCAGGCCGCCGCACAGGGCCGGCAGGAAATCGCCGAAGAACGTGCCCGCATGCACCACGTCGCCGCCCTGGGCGGCGCGGGCGCGGATCAGCGCGAGGGTCTGCGGCTCCCACACCCGCCCATCGGCGACGACGCGGGCGGCGGGGCGCGACAGCAGCGCCTCGCGCAGGGCGTAGGCGCCGTAGGGATTGAGGGCGAGGCGCAGCCCCTCCGCCTCGAACGGTCCGCGGGCGAAGGCGCGCTTGGGCGGCCGCGCGGCGGACGGCGTCGGAGCGGCCTGCGTCGGAGCGGCCTGCGTCGAAGCGACAGGCGCAGATAGGGCCGGCGCGGATTCGGCAGGCGTCCGGCGCGCCGCAAGCGCGCCGAGCCAACGCCGGATCCGCATCCGAAGGCGGATCATGTGCCGCGCGCCGCATGAGCCATAGGCTGGAGCCTCGCCCAGACCCCGCAGACGCGCAAGCGGCCGCGCGCCCCCGTCGGCGCCCCGGCGAACCGCCCCAGCCGCCCCAGCGCCGCCGTCCACCCCAGCCGCTCCAGCGCCGCCGGCCGCCCCAGCCGCTCCACCACCAACGGCGACCCCAGCCGCCCCAGCGCCAACGGCGACCCCAGCCGCCCCAGCGCCAACGGCGACCCCAGCCGCCCCAGCGCCAACGGCGACCCCAGCCGCCCCAGCGCCGCCGTCCGCCCCAGCGCCTTCGGCCAACCCAGCCGCCCCAGCACCGCCGGCCGCCCCAGCGCCAACGCCCGCCCCAGCCGCTCCACCGCCAACAGCTGCCCCAGCCGCCCCAGCGCCAGCCGACCGCGGCGCGCCGGTCAGATCCGCATCACCACGCGCCCCTCGATCCGCCCCTGCTTCATGCGCTCGAAGATGGCGTTGACGTTGTCCAGCTCGTCCCAGGCGAACTGCGCCGCCACGCGCCCGTCGGCGGCGAAATCCAGCGCCTCCGCCAGGTCGTTGCGCGTGCCGACGATGGAGCCGCGCACCGTGATCCGCTTGAGCACGATCTCGAAGATCGGCAGCGCGAAGGTCCCCGGCGGCAGGCCCACCAGGCTCAGGAATCCGCCGCGGCGCACCATGCCCACGGCCTGCGCGAAGGCCTGCGTGCCCACCGCCGTCACCAGCACGCCGTGCACCCCGCCCAGCTGGGTCTGCAGCTCCGCCGCCGGATCGATCTCGGCCGCGTTCAGCGTCACCTCGGCGCCCAGGCGCCGGGCCAGCGCCAGCTTGTCCTCGGCCACGTCCACCGCGGCGACGCGAAAGCCCATGGCGCGCGCGTACTGCACCGCCATGTGGCCCAGGCCCCCGATGCCGATGATCGCCACCCACTGGCCCGGCCGCGCCTCCAGCTCCTTGAGGCCCTTGCAGACGGTGACCCCCGCGCACAGCACCGGGGCCGCCGCGCCGAAGTCCAGCCCGTCCGGCAGACGGCCGACGAACCCGGCGTCCACCTTGACGAATTCCGCATAGCCGCCGTCCTGGCCGTAGCCGGTGTTCACCTGGCTCTCGCACAGGGTCTCCCAGCCGCCGACGCAATGCTCGCACCGGCCGCAGGCATGGCCCAGCCACGGCGCGCCGACGCGGTCGCCCTCCTTCAGATGCGCGACGCCGGGGCCCAGGGCCGCCACCTCGCCCACGCCCTCATGGCCGGGAATGAACGGCGGCTCGGGCTTCACCGGCCAGTCGCCCATGGCCGCGTGCAGGTCCGTGTGGCAGACGCCCGAGGCGCGCACCCGGATCACGCATTCCCCCGAGCCGGGCCGCGGCACGGGCGCCTGGCGGATCTCCAGCGGCGCGCCGAGCGCGGGCACCACGGCGGCCTTCATGGCGGCGGGCAGGGTCATGGGCGATCTCCGTTCGAATTCCGATATGTGAATTCTAAAAACGGAACATGACGGCCCGGCGACGCCGCGCCGGGCCGTGCCTACGACTTTGGTCTCATGATTGCGGCCTCCGCCGCACGCTCACGACGACGGGCGAGAGAGAACGGCCCGCCGGATCACCCCCCCGGATCACCGCCCCCGGATCACCCCCGCGGGGTCACCCAACCGGCCGCATTCGCCCGAACGCCTGCGCCGCAGGCGCCCGCGCGCGCCTCAGACGCTCGCCGCGCGCCGGCGCCGCCGCAGGGCGGCCGCCGCGACGAAGGCCGTCGGCAACAGCAGCAGGCCCAGCGGGGCCGGCACCACGTTGACCTGGATGGACGAGGACGCGACCTGCGACCCGTCCTTGAACGCCGTCAGCGAGATGTCGTAGCTCCCCGGCGCCGTGGGGTCGAAGGCGGGATCGATCGCGTCCACGAAAAAGCGGTAGTTCCAGGAATTCTGCGCCACGTTCGTCGAATCGATCTCGTTCAGATACCCGGCCTCGTCCAGGTCGGCATTGGAGAACGACACGCAGGCGCCCGCCGCGTTGCAGTCCGGGCCGGAGCCGTTGCCGCCCAGCGCATGGTCCCACTGCACCACCGACTCGTCGACGCCCGGCGTCAGCGGGTCGTCGGGAATGCGCGCGTCGTTGATCGGGTCGAACGTCAAGGCGCCGCCTTTGCCGTCGCCCAGGCTCAGCACGTAGGTGAACTCCGCCAGATCGCCGCCCAGGCCGTCGTCCTCATCGAAATCGGTGTTGATCGACCAGTCGAAATTCCAGATCGGCGTGCGTCCGTCGGAGGGAAAAAAGGAAAAGCCCGGATCCGCCGCCCGCGGCTCGAACTCATAGACGTTGGACGTGCCCACCTGGTTGAACACGTTCTGCGGCGTGTTCGTGTCGTCGAAGCGCAGCTTGGCGCGCAGGCCGATCTCCACGCCGCCGCCCGTGCCGATGGTGAAGCCGCCGTTGGCGTTGCCCGTGCCGGCGAAATAGTCGGGCGTCACATGCCCCACCGTGCCGGCCGAGGCGGTCCCGGCCCCGATCCCGGCCCCGACCCAGCCCGTCAGCGCGGCGGCGGCGAGTGCGGCGAAACGTTTGCTCATGATGCGATCCCCCCTGGCGCGCCGATCCGACTCGCGCGCTCGGCCGTGAACGTAACCTTAACCAAAGACGTTAACAACGCTGCGTCTCAGCCCCGCGTTGTCCGAACGCGCGACCGATGCTAAGGGCCGCGCAACGTGTTTCTTTCCGTCCGGAGCCCACCGCCATGACCGACTACGTCGTCGCCGACATCACGCTCGCCGATTTCGGCCGCACCGAGCTCGACATCGCCGAAACCGAGATGCCCGGCCTGATGGCCCTGCGCGAGGAATACGGCGACGCCAAGCCGCTCAAGGGCGCGCGCATCGCCGGCTCGCTGCACATGACCATCCAGACCGCCGTGCTGATCGAGACGCTGGCCGATCTGGGGGCCGAGATCCGCTGGGCCTCGTGCAACATCTTCTCCACCCAGGACCACGCCGCCGCGGCCATCGCCAAGCGCGGCATCCCCGTCTTCGCCGTCAAGGGCGAGACGCTGGAGGAGTACTGGGACTACTGCGACCGCATCTTCGATTTCCCCGAAGGCGGCTGCAACATGATCCTCGACGACGGCGGCGACGCGACGATGTACGTGCTCATCGGCGCCCGCGTCGAAGAGGGCGAGACGGACCTGATCGAACATCCGCAGTCCGAGGAAGAGGAATACCTCTTCGCCCAGATCAAGAAGCGCCTCGCCAAGTCCCCGGGCTGGTTCGTCAAGCAGCGCCACATGATCAAGGGCGTGTCGGAGGAAACCACCACCGGCGTCCACCGCCTCTACCAGCTGATGGAAAAGGGCCGCCTGCCCTTCCCCGCCATCAACGTCAACGACAGCGTCACCAAGTCGAAGTTCGACAACAAGTACGGCTGCAAGGAATCGCTGGTCGACGGCATCCGCCGCGCCACCGACGTGATGATGGCCGGCAAGACCGCCGTGGTCTGCGGCTACGGCGACGTGGGCAAGGGCTCCGCCGCCTCGCTGCAGGGCGCCGGCGCCCGCGTGGTGGTGACCGAAATCGACCCGATCTGCGCCCTGCAGGCGGCCATGGACGGGTTCGAGGTCGTGACGCTGGAGCAGGCGGCCCCCACCGCCGACATCTTCATCACCACCACCGGCAACAAGGACGTCATCACGCTCGACCACATGCGGGCGATGAAGGACATGGCGATCGTCGGCAACATCGGCCACTTCGACAATGAAATTCAGGTCGCCTCCCTGAAAAATATGAAGTGGACCAACGTGAAGCCGCAGGTGGACATGATCGAGTTCCCCGACGGCAAGCGCATGCTGCTGCTGTCCGAGGGGCGCCTGCTGAACCTCGGCAACGCCACCGGCCATCCTTCGTTCGTGATGTCCGCGTCCTTCACCAACCAGGTGCTGGCGCAGATCGAGCTGTGGACCAAGGGCGAAGAATACGAGAACAAGGTCTACGTCCTGCCCAAGCACCTCGACGAAAAGGTGGCCCTGCTGCATCTGGCCAAGCTGAACGTGCAGCTGACCAAGATGACCGAGGATCAGTCGGACTATCTCGGCGTCGACGTCGAGGGCCCCTTCAAGCCCGAGCACTACCGCTAC
>JBCBYE010000162.1:0-7953 GCA_039816075.1 Pseudomonadota bacterium
CGAGACCCCCTCGAACACCCGCCGCCCGCCGCGACGGCAGGCGAGCCTTTCCACGACCAGCTCCATGCGCCATGGGTAGGCCGCCGACCCGCCCGGCCGCAAGCGGACCTGTTCGCCTCGCCCCGGGCCCGACCGACGCAGATCGATGCGCGCCTCAGCAGCCCGCAGGCTCGCCCTCAGAGCTTGCCCGCAAAGCTTGCCTCCAATGCTTGCCCATGGCTCGACCTGATCCCAGACTTGTCCGGGAACCCTCGCCAGCCCGCGCGCCGCGCGCGCCCCGAACGGGAGACGCCAGATGACCCTCAAGACCGGACATGACGCCGCCGGAACCCGCCGAGAGCTGAGCGCGGGCGGCCGGACCTACGCCTATTACTCGATTCCTGCGGCGCAGGAGGCGGGCCTGGGCGATTTCTCGCGGCTGCCGGCCGCGTTGAAGGTCGTGCTGGAGAACATGCTGCGTTTCGAGGACGGCGCGACGGTGACCCTCGACGACATCCGGGCCTTCGCCGAATGGGGCGCGAACGGCGGCAGGAACCCGCGCGAGATCGCCTATCGCCCCGCCCGCGTCCTGATGCAGGATTTTACGGGCGTGCCGGCGGTTGTTGATCTCGCGGCGATGCGCGACGCCATGGTCGCCCTGGGCGGCGATCCCGAAAAAATCAATCCGCTCAACCCGGTGGATCTGGTGATCGACCACTCGGTCATGGTCGACGCGTTCGGCAACCCGCGCGCCTTCCAGCTGAACGTCGACCGGGAGTATGAGCGCAACGGCGAACGCTATGCGTTCCTGAAATGGGGGCAGGGCGCCTTCGACAATTTCCGCGTGGTGCCGCCGGGCACCGGCATCTGCCACCAGGTGAACCTCGAATATCTCGGCCAGACCGTGTGGAGCGACGCGGATCAGACCGGGGCCGAGATCGCCTATCCCGACACGCTGGTGGGCACCGACAGCCACACGACCATGGTCAACGGCCTCGCCATCCTCGGTTGGGGCGTCGGCGGGATCGAGGCCGAAGCGGCCATGCTCGGTCAGCCCGTGTCCATGCTGATTCCCGAAGTCGTGGGCTTCAAGCTCAAGGGCGCGCTGAAGGAGGGGGTCACCGCCACCGATCTGGTGCTCATGGTCACCCAGATGCTGCGGGCCCACGGGGTGGTGGGCAAGTTCGTCGAGTTCTACGGCGAGGGGCTGGGCGGCCTGCCGCTGGCCGATCGCGCCACGCTGGCCAACATGGCGCCCGAATACGGCGCCACCTGCGGCTTCTTTCCCATCGACGGCGAAACCCTGCGCTACCTGCGCGTCTCCGGCCGCGAGGAAGAGCGCATCGCGCTGGTGGAGGCCTATGCCAAGGCCAACGGCCTGTGGCGCGACGAAGGCTACGACCCGATCTACACCTCGACGCTGGAGCTGGATCTGGCGGACGTCGTCCCCTCGCTCGCCGGACCCAAGCGCCCGCAGGACCGCGTGCCGCTCGACGTCGCCGCGCCGCAGTTCCTGAAGGTCGCGGCCCAGCATCGCGGCATCGACATGTCGCCGGCGGCGCAGGACATGGCGGACGAGGGGCCGGCGCCGACCGCCCCGGCCTCGGCCGACGAAATCTGCAAGACGGCGAGGGTCGAGGGCGAGGCGTACGAGATCCGCGACGGCTCGGTCGTGATCGCGGCGATCACCTCCTGCACCAACACCTCCAATCCCTACGTCATGATCGGCGCCGGCCTGGTGGCGCGCAAGGCGCGGGCGCTGGGGCTGACGCGCAAGCCCTGGGTCAAGACCTCTCTGGCGCCCGGCTCTCAGGTGGTGTCCGACTATCTGCAGGCGGCGGGTCTGCAGGAGGATCTGGACGCGCTGGGCTTCAACCTCGTCGGCTATGGCTGCACCACCTGCATCGGCAATTCCGGTCCGCTGCCCGAACCGATCTCCAAGACGATCCATGAGCACGACCTGGTCGCGGCCTCGGTCCTGTCCGGCAACCGCAATTTCGAGGGGCGGGTGAACCCCGACGTGCGCGCCAACTACCTCGCCTCCCCGCCGCTGGTGGTGGCCTATGCGCTGGCCGGCGACATGAACATCGACATCACGACCGAGCCGCTGGGCCATGGCCCCGACGGCCCCGTCTACCTCAAGGACGTCTGGCCCAGCGCCGCCGAGGTCGCGGATCTGGTGGAGCGGACGGTCACCCGCGCCGCCTTTCAGTCCAAATACGCCGACGTCTTCGAGGGCGACGACAAATGGCAGGGCATCGAAACGACCGAAAGCCTGACTTACGAATGGCCTTCCGCCTCCACCTACGTGCAGAATCCGCCCTATTTCGAAGGCATGGGGCCGGAGCCGGGGATCATCGAGGACGTCGAGGGCGCGCGCATCCTCGCGCTGCTGGGCGATTCGGTGACCACGGACCACATCTCGCCCGCCGGGTCCTTCAAGGCCGAGCATCCCGCCGGCGCTTATCTGATCGACCGGCAGGTGCCGCAGCGGGAGTTCAACTCCTACGGCTCGCGCCGCGGCAACCACCAGATCATGATGCGCGGCACCTTCGCCAACATCCGCATCCGCAACGAGATGCTGGAGAACGTCGAGGGCGGCTACACCAAGGGGCCGGACGGGTCGCAGATGTCGATCTACGACGCCGCCATGGCCTGGGCGGAGCAGGGCGCGCCCCTGGTGGTGATCGCGGGCAAGGAGTACGGCACCGGCTCCTCCCGCGACTGGGCGGCCAAGGGCACGGCGCTGCTGGGCGTGAAGGCGGTGATCGCCGAGAGCTTCGAGCGCATCCACCGCTCCAACCTCGTGGGCATGGGCGTGATCCCGTTCGAATTCACCGACGGCGCGTCGCGCAGGACGCTGGGGCTGACGGGCGAGGAGACGGTGACCATCACCGGCCTGTCGGGGGAGATCGCGCCGCGCAGCCGCATGCCCGCGACGATCACGCGCGCGGACGGGTCCGCGGAGGCGATCGAGCTGCTCTGCCGGATCGATACGGAGGTGGAGATCGACTACGTGCGCAACGGCGGCGTCCTGCACTACGTGCTGCGAAACCTCGCGGCCGCCTGACCGCCTGACCGCCTGACCGCCCGGCGCGGTCCGCTTGCGGGACGTCTCGACGGCGCCCGGCCGCGCAGGCGGTCGGGCGTTCACCGTTTCTCAAGGCACTTCGTTCATCACGGCGAGGCTTGTTCGCCATGGCCGAAGGGTTGCCGAGAATGCCGCATGCCGCGTCCGCCGCCCTCATCGCCGCGCCGATGGCTCTGGTCGGTCTTGCCGGTCCCCTGATCGCGCTGGGGACGGCGACGCCTCAAGCCGATGCGAATCTTCTCCTGATCGTCGCGTCCGATCCGGCGGCGGTGGCGCGCCGGGCCGGCGGTCGTCCCATCGGGCCCTGGCAGGCGCCGGTCGGCGCGCTCGTCGCCGCGGGATCGGAGGATGCGGCGGGCTTCGCCGCGCGCCTTTCCGCGGCCGGGGCCTGGATCGTTCTCGACGGCGCCGCGGTGGCGGCGATCTGCGGGGTGAAAGCATGAAACACGAGGTTTCGGGGCCGCAGGCGTCCTCGCCGCTCGCCGACAGTCAGGCGCGCGCGACGCGCGTTCTCGCCCGCATGGCCTGGGCGCATCCGCCGCTGATCGCGATCGCGGCGATCCTGGTCGGAACGCCGGTCGTCGGCGCCGCCGCGGCGTCGCTGGCCCTTGCGCTGATGGCGGAGGTCGCGCTGCGCCTGCCGCCGCGCTCCGCGCGGCCGGCGGTGGCGGCGGCGCTGATCGGCCAGGCCGCGGTGCTGACGGCCGTCTTCGCCGGGCATCCTTGGCAGACCGACACGCACATGTACTTCTTCGCCATGATGGCGGTGCTGGCGGCGATGACCGACATCGCGGCGCTGCTGGCCGCGGCGGGCGTCGTCGCGGTGCACCATCTGGCGCTGAACTTCGCCATGCCGGCGCTGGTCTATCCCGGCGGCGGCGATTTCGGCCGCACGGTGCTGCACGCGGCGGTGCTGGTGCTCGAGACGGCTGCGCTCAGCGTCATGGTGCTGGATCGCCGCCGCGCCGCGGCCGCGGCCGAGACGGCGCGCGAGACGGCCCAGGCCGAGGCGGAACGGGCGCGCGAGGCGGACGCGGCGGCCCGGGCGGCCGAGGCTCGCGACGAAGACCGCCGCGCGCAGACCATGGCGACGCTCGAGGCCGCCTTCGGCGATGCGGTGGACCGGGCCGTGCAGGGCGACCTGTCGGCCCGGATCGGGCGGTCGTTCGACGAACCGGCTCTCGATTCGCTGGCCAAGGGGATCGACCGGCTGCTGTCGACCGTGGACGGCGCCCTCGCCGCGCTGGAGCGGCAGGCCTCCGCGAATGCCGAGGGCGACCTGACCGCCCGTCTGCAGCGCGTCGGCGACGGCCGTTTCGCCCGCGTGGCGGAGCGCATGAACGCCGCCGCGGAACAGCAGTACGAGGTCATTCGCGATCTGCGACGCCTGACCGATGCCGCCCGCGCCGACGCGGACGCGCTACGCTTCGGCGCGGCGTCGAGCGCGGAACGGGCGGCGAGCGCGTCCGCGTCCGTCGCGCAAAGCTCCGGATCGATGGACGAGGTGGCGCGCGGCTTCTCCGCCAACGCCGATCTGCTGCGCGATGCCGAACGCTGCGCCGAGGCGGTTGATGCGCGGTCGAACGACGGCGCGTGCCGGGCGGTGGAGGCGGTGGAGGCCGTGCAGCGCATCCAGGAGAGCTCGCAGCGCGTGGGCGACATCAGCGGCGTGATCGAGTCCATCGCGTTCCAGACCAACCTGCTGGCGCTCAACGCCGCGGTGGAGGCGGCGCGCGCCGGCGAGGCGGGCAAGGGCTTCGCCGTGGTGGCCTCCGAGGTGCGCGGGCTTGCCCAGCGCTCGGCCGAGGCGGCCCGGGACATCGCCCAACTGATCGAGGAGAGCGCGCGACATGTGGAGACGGGGGTCTCCCGCGTGCGTGAAACCGGCGACGGCTTCGATGCCGTGCGCGAAGAAATGCAGGCGTTGAGCGCCGCGCTGGCCGGCGTCGCCGCGTCGAGCCACGAACAGCGCGCGAGCGTCGCCGGTCTGCGCGACGCCCTCGGCGCGATGGACGGCGATGCAAGCGAGGCCGCCGATCAGGCGGAGCGCGACGCGGCCTCCGCCGGCGATCTGCTGACGGGACTGGAGGATCTGGGGCGGCTGGTTCGCGCCTTCCGCCTCGATGATGCGCCGGCGGGCCGCGTGCGGTCGGCGGCCTGATCGACGGGCCGGCGTACGCGCGGCGGCGGCGTCCGGTTCCAGCTCCGGCGCCGCAGCCGCAACCGCAGCCGCCGACCAGCCTCGCGGCGCCCAAGGCGTGTGCGGATCGCGGGGCATCCGCCCGCTGGCGCGTCAGCCGGCCCCCAGCGTCGTGGCCTGCGCCGAAAACCGTTTGCCGCCGACCCCGACCGCGGCCAGGCTCGAACTCACGTCCCCGGCGGGTCCGTGCCGAAACGCGCGCCGCCGCGCACCGACGTGACCCCCCGAAGGAGACGACCCGCAGGAGACGCCATGACCCGACGCGCGGACGCGGACTTCCGCCGCCAGATCGAGGGCTGCTCGCTGGCCACGGCGGAGATCACCTATCGCCTGCCCGATGCGCGCAGCCTGCTGCAGACCTATATCTGGCAGGACTACGACCTGGCCCCCCGCTTTCCCAAGCTGGCCGAGTTTCTCGGCTTCTGGGAACGCGAGCTCGAGGGGCCGCTGCATTCGGTGAGGCTCTGCCATGCCCGGCTCATCGGCCCCCGCGAGGTCAGTTATCGCGGCCAGGAGATCGTGCTCCACTAGCCTGCGCGGCGGCGGGAGGGCGGCATGAGCGCGATGCTCTCCCGCGCGGATCTGCCGCCGGTCTGGCTGGCGCTGCATGCGCTTGCGGCGGCGGCGCTCGACGCCGCGGCGCCGCTGGCGCGGTTCCAGGCGGGGCCGTGGCCCGGCGGGCTGCTGATCGCGGCCGGCGCCGCGCTGATCGGCTGGTCGGCGCTGCAATTCGCGCTGCGGCGCACGCCGATCGAACCGCGCCACGCGCCCAAGGCGCTGATCACCGGCGGGCCGTTCCGGTTGAACCGCAACCCCATCTACACCGGCATGGCGATCATGCTCGCCGGCGGGGCGTTGCTGCTCGGGTCGCTGGGCGCCGTCCTGCCGCTCTTGGTCTTTCCGGTCGTGATCACCCGCCGCTTCATCCTCGGCGAGGAGGCGGCGCTGCGCGAGGCGTTCGGCGAAGAGGCCGAGGCCTGGATCGCCCGCAGCCGCCGCTGGTGACGTCGCCCGCGACCCCGGTCCGGCCCGGCGCGCGCGCCTCTCGCCCCGGCGCCGCGCGCGGGAGCGGCCGGGCGCGCGCCCTCTCGCAGGCTTGACTCGCGCCCCCGCCGACCCGGCGCTAGGGTCGCGATCCGAAATTCCCGAGGAGCCGCCCATGTCCGTTTCGCCGCTTCGCCGCGCCGTCCGCCGCCTTCGCGCCGCCGCCTTCGCCGCCGCGACGCTGCTGGCGCTCGGCCCCGCGCCGGCCGCCGCGCAGGCGGAGGCGGAGGGGCGGCCGGTCGTGGTGGTCGAGCTCTTCACCTCGCAGGGCTGTTCCGCCTGCCCGCCGGCCGACACGCTTCTGACGGAACTCGCGCAGCGGCCGGGCATCGTCGCGCTGTCGCTGCACGTGGATTACTGGGACTATCTGGGCTGGCGCGACGTCTTCGCCCATCCGATGCACACCAAGCGGCAGATCGCCTATCGCGACGCCAACGGCGCCCGGTCGATCTACACGCCGCAGATGGTGGTGCACGGCGCCGTCGGCGTGGTCGGCAGCCGGCGCGACGAGGTCATGTCGGCGATCGAGGCGCAGCGCGCTGTGCCCCAGGCCGCGCGTCTGCGGCTGGCGCGCGACGGCGACGTGCTGGCCTTGAGCCTCGGTCCGGCCCTGCCCTCGGCCGAGGCCCCTGCGCTGACCGCGGCGGCGACGCCGTCGGAGGGGGCGATGCTGTGGCTCGTGACGTTCCGCAGCCCCGCCGCGGTGACCATCGAGCGGGGCGAGAATGCGGGCCGCGCCATCGCCTATGTCAACGTGGTCGAGGGCTGGATGAAGCTGGGGCGCTGGGACGGCCTGTCGGAAATCAACCTCGCCCCGCCCGCGCCCGCCCCCGGCAACGGCGTGGCGGTGATCGTGCAGGCGGGCGCCGACGGATCCGGCCCGATCCTGGCGGCGGCGGCGCTTCAGCCCTGAGGCGCGGCGCCGCTCCGCGCGGCGCGGATGCGGTCGCCCCGACCGCGCCGGACCCAGCGGCGGTGCAGCCAGAACCATTGGCCGGGATCGGCGTCGATCCAGGCGCCGATGCGGCCGTTGACCTCGGCCATCATGGCCTCGGCCGTGTCGCCCGTCGCCTCCGCCTGAAAGGTCACGTCGAAGCCGAGCCCGTCGTCGCGCCGCCGCGCGCAGGCCGTCAGCAGGGCCGCGTCGAAGCGGCGCGCCAGGTCCGCCGCCGCCGTCGCCGTCTCCGCTTCGCGCCCCAGGAACGGCAGCAGCGGCGCCCCCGTCTGACGCTGATCGACCAGGACCAGCGCCGTGCCGCCGCGGGCCACATGGCGGAGCAGGGCGCGCGTCCCCTCACGCCCCTTGTGCAGCACGGGTCGGCCGGCGACGGCGATGAAGCGCTGGGCCACCGCGTCGACGGCGGGGTTGTTGAAGGCGCGGTAGATCAGGGCGCACTCCTCGCCCGTCGCGGCCCGCGCGGCGAGGCGGATCGCCTCCCAGTTCCCGAAATGGGCGGAGGCGATGACGACCCCGCGTCCCCGCGCCCGGGCCTGCGCAAGGGGCGCGGCATCGACGACCCGCACGCGATCGGGCCGGGCGGCCAGCCCGTCGATCCGCCAGTACTCCGCCACCACGCGGCAGAAGTTGTCGCCCGCGGCGGCCGCCAGCGCCCGCGCCTCGCCCGGATCGCGGCCGAGC
>JBCBYE010000143.1:0-8422 GCA_039816075.1 Pseudomonadota bacterium
CGCGCCTGATCCGGCTGGGCTTCGCCGGCAAGGTCTCGGCCGCGGGGCTGGAGCTGACGGGCGGCGAGGCGCGGGCGCTGGTGCATGCCGTGGCCTCCGCCGGCGCGCGCCAGACGGAAATCGCCGAGCGCATGGGCGTGGAACCCATGACCCTGTGCGGCTACGTGGACAAGCTGGAGGGCCGCGGCCTGGTGGAGCGCAAGCCGCATCCCGACGACCGCCGCGCCAAGCGCATCGTGCCGACCGACGGGGCGGAGGAGGCGCTGGGCGCCATCATGCCCCTGGCGCGCGAGGTGATCGACGATGCGGTGCAGGGGCTGGACGAGGACGACGTCGCCGCCCTGCGCCGCGCGCTGACCCATATGCGCGGCCGGATGATGCGCCGCGCCGGCTGAGCCGGGCGGGCGCCGCGCCGGCGGCGTCTTTCCCCCCGTCGCGGACCTGGCCGACGGGCGAAGCCCGCCGCATCGCGAGGCGGCGTCGCATCGGAGAAGCGCCTTCGGCGAAATCCCCCAGGGGCGCTCGCGCAGGTCCGCGCCGCGCCGTCGAGCCGGCGCGCGTCCCGCCTTACGCGAACAGCTTGTGGCAGGTCTCCAGCGCGTCCACGAGCACGTCGACCTCCTCGACCGTGTTGTACATGCCGAAGCTGGCGCGGCAGGTGGCGGAGACGCCCAGATGCGCCATCAGCGGCTGCGCGCAATGGTGTCCGGCGCGCACCGCCACGCCCTTGCGGTCCACCACCGTGGAGATGTCGTGGGCATGGCCCGCGCCGTCGAGCGTGAACGAGAAGATCGCGCCCTTGCCCGGCGCATCCCCCTGGACCTGCAGCCAGTTCAGGCCGAACAGCCGCTCGCGCGCATAGTCGCGCAGGGCCGCCTCGTGCGCGGCGATGCTCTCCATCCCCACATCGGTCATGTAGTCGATGGCGGCGCCCAGGCCGATGATCTGCACGATGGGCGGGGTGCCCGCCTCGAACTTGTGGGGGGCGTCGCCGTAGGTGACCGCCTCCAGCCCCACGTCGCGGATCATGTCGCCGCCGCCCTTGAAGGGCCGCGTCTCGTCATGCCGATCCTTGCGGATGTAGAGCGCGCCGGAGCCGGAGGGGCCGTAGAGCTTGTGGCCGGTGATCGCGTAGAAATCGCAGCCGATCTCCGCCACGTTCACCGGCATGTGCACGGCCGACTGGCTGCCGTCGATCACCGTGGCGATGCCGCGGGCGCGGGCGGCGGCGCAGATCGTCTTCACGTCGACCACCGTGCCCAGCACGTTGGACATGTGGGTGAGGGCGACGAGCCGCGTGCGCTCGGTCATGGCGTCGATCACCGTCTGGGCGTCGAGGCTGCCGTCGGCCGCCGGCGCCACCCATTTCAGAACCACGCCCTGGCGTTCGCGCAGGAAATGCCAGGGCACGATGTTGGCGTGATGCTCCATCACCGACAGCACGATCTCGTCGCCCTCCTGCAGGCGCGGCATGGCCCAGCCGTAGGCGACGAGGTTCAGCGCCTCGGTCGTGCCGGTCGTGAAGACGATCTCCTCGGGATGTTCGGCGCCCAGAAAGGCGCGGATCGTCTCGCGCACCGCCTCGTATTTGTCGGTGGCGAGGTTCGAGAGGTAGTGCAGCCCCCGATGCACGTTGGCGTATTCCTGCGAATACGCCGTCGAAACCGCGTCGATCACCGCCTGCGGTTTTTGCGCCGAGGCCCCGTTGTCGAGGTAGACCAGCGGTTTGCCGTGCACCTCGCGCGAGAGGATCGGGAAATCGCGGCGCAGTTCGGCGACGTCGTACATGGGCTGAAGCTCCGAGGGGCGAAGGGCGCGCGCGGTCAGGCGGGCGGCCCGAGGAACAGGCTGAAGAAGATCGCCGAGACGATGCCCAGCGCGAACATGCCGCCGATGGAGGCGAAGACGACCGGCATCAGGCGTTCGAAACCATGGGCCTCCGCCACGAAGCTGGCGAAGAGCCAGATCGTCACGCCCATGGCCAGCGGCCACAGAAACACGAGCAGGCCGGGCAGCGGGCTGCCGGGCGCCACGGCGCCGACGCCGATCACGATCAGGGGCGAAAGCAGCGCGGTGACGAGGATGTGCCAGGCGGCCATGGCCGTGGCGTCCGACCGGCTGGCGCGGCCGCCGAAGCGTTTGCCGACCGCGTAGATGCCCCCGGACAGGATCATCAGCACGCCCAGCTGCAGCGCGAGCTGCGCGATCAGCCCGCCGATGCCGCGGCTGGAGGCGAGGTCGGGCGCGCCGCCCACGATGAGGCCCACCACGTTGCCCAGAAGGCCCTGCAGCGCGAAGCCCAGAACGGCCATCATGGTGCAGTCGGCGAAGCTGAGATCGAGGGCGAGGATGCGGCGGGCCGAGCGGCGAGGCTCCTTGAACGCCTCGACGACGTTTTCGGCCATCGCCTGATAGGCGGAGTCGGTCAAAGGCGGCTCCCTGTCGCTGGGCGGCCGCCGCGGGGCGCGTGGGCGGCCGATCTCAGTCCGTCAGATAGAGGCCGAAGAAGCTGAGCGCCACCGTCGCCACGGAGAGGGCGAGAAAGACCACCGACGTCCGTTCGAACCGATGCGCCTCGGCGAGGCCGGCGGCCAGGAACCACAGGAAGGGGACCAGGCCCAGATAGTAGGGCGGCAGGGCGACCAGCGGGGTCTGCAGCGCCGGAGCGATGCGCTCCCCATGGCTCAGCAGCACGCCCAGCAGCGCCGCGGCGAGGCCGAAGGGCGCCGAGACCAGCGCGCCCCAGAAGATCGCCGCGCGCGTATCGCGGGCCGAGCCGCGCCCGCCGGAAAGCTGGCAGGCCGCCGTCGCGAGCGTGGCGAACACGTAGAGCGCCGCCGTGCGCAGGAAGATCGCCGCCAGCAGCCAGAGGCCCACGTCGAGCGGCAGCTGCGCCACCGCGGCCGAGGTGGGCGCCAGGATGGTCTTGAGCGTCCACGACAGGAAGAAGACGATGTCCGAGACGATGACGAAGAACAGCAGCCGCCCCTCGGACGGGTTTTCCGACATCAGCCGCCGGGTGGAGGCGCCCATGTCGCGCCAGGCCTCGAGGATGCGGCCGTTCATGGACGGCGGCGCCTCGTCCGACGCGGGATCGTCGAGGGCGCCGAAGGTTCGCACCGTCTGAATCGCGGCCTGCGCCGTGGCCGGGGTGGCCTGGGGTGCGCCCAACCGGGACGCGTCGTGCCGATACGCCTGCATGCCTCACGCTCCTTACGCCGGCGAAGCCTTTTGACCTTCTGCCGACAGGAACATTAACACGTTGTGAAGCCGATGTGAACATCTTCGAAAGGAATATGACCGGAAGGTTTGCGGGGGCGGCGATCAGACCGGCGCCGCGGTCTGCGCCGCGCCGGCCAGGATCGCCGCGGCGAAGGCCATGGCCACGAAGATCGGAAAGCCGGAGCGCAGCGCATGGGCCTCGGCCAGTCCTTCGGCCCAGAACCGCAGCCAGATCAGCTGCGCGATGACCGAGGGCAGGCCCGCCAAGCGCCCCGCCTCGTTGGTCAGCGCGAAGCCGAAGCTGAACAGGCCGCCGACCAGCAGGATCGGCGCGGCCAGGACCAGCGACCAGAACACCGCCAGGCGCGTGTCGAACCAGCCGCCTTTGCCGCCGAAGAGGCGCAGCGCCATGCGCGCCAGCGCCGCCACGCCGTAGAGCATCAGCGGCAGGAAGAAGAGCGCGGCGACGACCTGCATCACGACCAGCATGGTCGCGGACACCGGCTCTCCGGCCGCGGCGGCGCCGTCGAGCATGCCCAGGACGCTTTGCGGCGCCCGCGCCAGGACCAGCGCGACGCAGCCCCCCATGGCGTAGGCGAGCAGGCGCGGTTCCTGATGTCCCGCGGCGATCTCCGCCCGGAACGAGCCGCGCAGGTCGCGCCAACCCGCCAGGATGCGGTTCACCAGACCGATCGGGCCGACCACCGGCGCCGCGGACCCGTCGGGGCCGGCCTTTTCCGGTCCGTCCGTGGCGCTCATGCGCGACGTTCCATCCAGGCGGCGACGCGGCGGCGGATCTCGTCGGCGAGGTCGTCGTCGTCGATCTCATCCATGGCCTCGCCCAGGAAGGCCAGCACCAGCAGGTTCTGCGCCTCGATCTTGGGCACGCCGCGCGCGCGCAGGTAGTAGAGCGCATCCTCGTCCACCGCGCCGCAGGTGGAGCCGTGGGAGCAGGCGACGTCGTCGGCGTAGATCTCCAGTTCCGGCTTCACCAGGAACTGGGCGTCGTCGGACAGCAGCAGCCCCTGGGAGATCTGATAGCCGTCGGTCTTCTGCGCGCCCTCCTTGACCAGGATCTTGCCCTGGAAGGAGCCGACGGCGCCGTTGCGCAGCACCTTCTTGAAGACCTGGCGGCTTTCGCAGCGTTCCGCGTCATGGGTGACGAAGACGGTGTCGTCATGCACGAAATCGGCGTCGCCCACGCAGGCGCCGGCCACATGGGCCACGGCGTCGTCGCCGGTCAGCTCCACGATCTGCTCGTTGCGGGTCAGCCGGCCATTCACGGTGAGGGTGAAGGACTTGTAAGTCGAGCCCTCGCCTAGGCGCGAGAACATGGCCGTGAAGGCGCGGCGTTCGTGGTCGCGCCCCTGGGCGCGCACGTGATGGAGGGCGCCGCCGTCGGCCACGTCGATCTCCAGGCACTTGTTGAAGCGTGCGGCGGCGGGGCCGTTTTCGAGGATCGTGGCCTCGGCGCCCGCCTCGATCTTGACGACGTGGTGGATGGCGACGTCCGAGCCCTCGTCCTCATGGAGGTAGCGGAAGTGGATGGGGCGCGAGGGCTTGCCGGTGACGCGGATGGCGAAGCCCTGCGTGGCCGTGGCGGTGTTGAGCGCCGCCAGCGGTCGCGGCACGAAATGTCCGCGCGCCTCGAGCACGCCGTAGAGGTCCTTGGCCCAGTGGATGTCCGCGGCCATCGCCTCCTGCAGGGTCACGATCTCCGCCCCCTCCAGCGTCAGGTCGTCGGAGAGATCGGGGCGGAAGGCGCCGTCGGCGAAGACGAGCTTCAGCCCGCCCCTCTCCTCGAAGACCGGAGTTTCGGTCGGGTCGTGGAAGGTGGCGGCGGCCGGCGCCGGTAGGGCGGTCAGCGTCGTGGGGTCGGTGAAGCGCCAGTACTCGTCGCGGCGGGCGGGGGCGCCCATCCCGCGCAGGCGGGCCTTGGCCGCGGCGCGGGCCTCGCGCGCCCAGGCGCCCTCGTCGGCGGGGGCGGCGGCATAGGCGAGCAGCGCCTCGGCCGTCTCGGACTTGGCCGCCTTCATGGCAGGGGTCAGGGCCATCAGGCCGCCTCCTCGAGCAGCGCGGCGTAGCCGTTGTTCTCGACCTCGAGCGCCAGCTCCGGCCCGCCGGTCTTGATGATGCGGCCGTCGGCCATGATGTGCACCACGTCCGGCGCGATGTGGTCCAGCAGGCGCTGGTAATGCGTGATCACGAGAAAGCCGCGCCCTTCGGAGCGCAGGGCGTTCACGCCGTCGGCGACCAGCTTCATGGCATCGACGTCGAGGCCGCTGTCGGTCTCGTCGAGGATGCACATCCGCGGCTCCAGCGCCGCCATCTGCAGGATCTCGTTGCGCTTCTTCTCGCCGCCCGAGAAGCCGACATTGACCGGGCGCTTGAGCATGTCGGCGTCGATCTTCAGCGTCTTGGCCTTCTCGCGGATCATCTTGAGGAACTCCGCGGCGCTCATCTCAGCCTCGCCGCGCGCCTTGCGCTGGGCGTTCAGGGCGGTGCGCAGGAAGGTCATGTTGCCGACGCCGGGAATTTCGACGGGATACTGGAACGCGAGAAAGAGGCCGGCGGCGGCGCGCTCCTCCGGCTCCATCTCCAGAATGTCTTCGCCGTCGAGCGAGGCGGCGCCTTCGGTCACCTCATAGCCGTCGCGGCCGGAGAGGACGTAGGACAGGGTCGACTTGCCCGAGCCGTTGGGGCCCATGATGGCGTGAACCTTGCCGGCCTCCACCGTCAGGTTCACGCCCTTGAGGATCTGCTTGTCCTCTTCCTCGAGCTTCACGTGCAGGTTTTCGATCTTGAGCATCGGTCAGGTCCCTTCGGTGTCGGAGGGCGCGTCGGCGTCGGCCGCCTCGCGCCGTTTCTTGTCGTGAAGCGTGTCGCGCACCAGCCAGATGACGAAGGCGACGATGGCGGCGAAGGCGAGGGTGAAGGCCACCAGCAGCGGGCTGACGGCGCGGGCCACCAGCAGCAGTTCCATGATCAAAAGCACCAGGAACACGCCGCCGCCGATCTGGAAGGCCAGCTTGCGCTCGCGCGTCTTGCGCGCCTCTTCGGGCGAGCGTTCGGGCGCCTCCGGCGCGTCGGTCTTGGGGTTGGCGTCGGTCATGCGGGCTCCGTCGAGACGGCGGTTCCGGAGATGGAGATCATGAGCATGGAGTCGCTCACGACCTCGTAGTCGAGATCGATGCCCACGACGGCGTCGGCCCCGAGGGTGCGGGCGCGCTCCTCCAACTCGACCATGGCGGTGTCGCGGCCCTCGGCCAGCTTGGCCTCGTAGGAGGAGGCGCGGCCGCCGATGATGTCGGTGATGCCGGCGAAGAGGTCCCGGACGACGTTGGCGCCCATGATCGCCTCGCCCACCACCACGCCGCGGTAGTCGGTGATGCGCCGGCCTTCGATGGAGTTGGTGGTGGTCATCAGCATGGCGGGTCTCAGGTCTTCTTCTTGGCGAGGACAAAGCCGGCGACGAGCGCGGCGAGGCCGAGGACGGCGGCCCAGGGTCCGATCATGCCGGCGGCGACGGCGCCGAGGCCGAAGCAGGCGCCGCCGAGCTTGAGGGCGTCGGGGAGGGAGGGCATGTCAGCGCGCCTCCCCGACGCGGACCTGGTCGATCAGCGCGGGCGCTTCGGACCCGGTCGCGCTGAGACTGAGGGTCAGGCATCGGTTCGCTCCGGCCCGAAAAGGCCTGGCGTGGCGCGCAAAGGACGCGCGCATCTCGCGCAGGCGCGCCACCGGCAGCGCGTCGCACACCCGCTCGGCCTCGACGATCGACAGGGCGAAGCCGCGCCGGAGCGCTTTGCGCATGTCGGCTTCGCGGGCCCCGCGGCTTTCCAACCGGCGACCGCAGGCCTCCGGCGTTTCATCGGTCGGCGGCGGCGTGTCGTGGGCGATGCGCGGGGTCATCTCAGCCGCCCTCCGATCCGTTGGTCGCGGCGTCGGGCGGCGACGCGCCCGCCTTGGCGAAGCGCGCGTCGAGCCACTTCGCGCCGCCGCCGCCGATGACCATCGCCACGGGGATCGAGGCGATCAGACCGACCCAGAGGCCCAGCGCGTCCACCAGCGCCCAGCTGACCGCCGACACGCCGACGATGACGACCGCGCATGCGACCGCCCGCGCCCAAAGCGGCGCGTGACGGGCGCCGTGCAGCAGGCGCGCCGCGCCGATCAGACCGTGAAGCGCCATCGCCGCCCGACCCTCAGCCCACCGAACCTTCGAGGCTGATGGCCACGAGGCTCTGCGCCTCCATGGCGAACTCCATGGGCAGGGCCTGAAGGACCTCCTTGCAGAAGCCGTTGACGACGAGGGCCACCGCCTCCTCCTCGTCCATGCCGCGCTGGCGGCAGTAGAAGAGGATTTCGTCGTCGACCTTGGACGTGGTGGCCTCGTGCTCCACCCGCGCGGAAGAGTTCTTCACCTCGATGTAGGGCACGGTGTGGGCGCCGCATTTGCCGCCGATCAGCAGGCTGTCGCACTGGGTGTAGTTGCGGCCGTTCTTGGCCTTGGGGTGCATCGACACCAGGCCGCGATAGGTGTTCTGCGCGCGGCCGGCGGAGATGCCCTTGGAGACGATGCGGCTCTTGGTGTTCTTGCCCAGATGCACCATCTTGGTGCCGGTATCGGCCTGCTGCATGTTGTTGGCGATGGCGATGGAGTAGAATTCGCCCTGGCTGTCGTCGCCGCGCAGGATGCAGGACGGATACTTCCAGGTCACGGCCGAGCCCGTCTCCACCTGCGTCCACATCACCTTGGAGCGGTCGCCGCGGCAGTCGGCGCGCTTGGTGACGAAATTGTAGATGCCGCCCTTGCCGTCTTCGTCGCCCGGATACCAGTTCTGGACGGTCGAATACTTGATCTCGGCGTCGTCCAGCGCCACCAGCTCGACGCAGGCCGCGTGCAGCTGGTTGGTGTCGCGCATGGGCGCGGTGCAGCCTTCGAGGTAGCTCACGTAGCTGCCCTTGTCGGCGATGATCAGCGTCCGTTCGAACTGACCGGTGTTCTCGGCGTTGATGCGGAAATAGGTGCTCAGCTCCATCGGGCAGCGCACGCCCTCGGGCACGTAGACGAAGGAGCCGTCGGAGAAGACCGCCGAGTTGAGCGTGGCGTAGAAGTTGTCGGAGTTCGGGATGACCGTGCCCAGATACTTCTTCACCAGATCCGGATGCTCCTGCACCGCTTCGGAGATCGAGCAGAAGA
>JBCBYE010000713.1:0-2281 GCA_039816075.1 Pseudomonadota bacterium
ACGGCGGGCGGCGGCGCGGCGGCGGGCCGAGGACGCGGCCAGGCCCAGGCGACGGCGCCGGCCGCGAGCAGGGCCGCGACCGCCTGCCCTTCGGCCGCCCAGCCGGCGGCGGCGGAGGCGGCCAGCGCCCCCGCGCCGCCGCCGGCCGAGGCCATGCGCGCCCAGATCTCGCCAACCATGACGCCCCGCGATTCCCTAACTCTTCATCAAGATCGCCGCTCTTATCATGGACCGCGCGTCGCCACGAAGCGGGTTTGCCTTCACCGTTCCGTCGCATAGGTAACGGGCTGAAACGGTCGCCTCGGGCGACCGGCAGGTCCACCCCTTGAATGGGAAGCGCGGATGATCCGCTACACGCTGAAATGCGCTCACGGGCACCATTCGGAAAGCTGGTTCCAGTCGGCCGAGGCCTATGACCGGCTGGCGGCGCTCGGCCAGCTGTCCTGCGGGATCTGCGGGTCGACCGAGGTGGAGAAGGCGCTGATGGCGCCCGCAGTGCCGCCCAAGGGCCGGTCGGATGCGGCGCAGACGCCCGCCGTGCCCGCGCAAGGCGGCCCTGTCGAGACGCCGGCCCCCGGGCCTGCCAAAATGCCCGCCCCCGTCCCGGAAGCGGTGCTGTCGGCCCCGAGCCATCCGATGGAGGCGGCGCTGAGGGCCCTTCGCGCCAAGGTCGAGGCAACCGCCGAGAACGTGGGCCGCGATTTTCCGGACGTCGCCCGGGCCATGCATCTGGGCGATGAAGAGACGCGACCGGTCTACGGCGAGGCCACCGGGCAGGAGGCGCGGGAGCTGATCGAGGACGGCGTGCCGGTCTCTCCGCTGCCCTGGTTCGGACGGCGCAACGATTGACCGACGCCGCGTCGTCGATGCCGACCCGCCGCTTCAAGACGGTTCCTTGACGGTCTTCGCGCTTGCTCGCGGGCCGCGCATGGGTCACGATTCCCGTGCAGAGGCCGAGGGAGAAACCGCGGCCCATCGCCTGGGAGAGCCCTTGCCGCCGACACGCCAGACCGAGCCCCGACCGCTCCGCCGGCCGCCATGGCCGTCGATCGCCGTGCCTGCGGACCTCGAGCGCTGACCATGCCCGACGGTCAGACACCCGGCATCGAGACGCTGCTGGAATTCGAGGACAACCGCCTCGTCCGCGATCTGTGCGGCCCGCACAACGCCTATCTCGCGCAGATCGAAAGCTTTCTGGGCGTGCAGATCCTGCAGCGCGGCAACGTGCTGGCCCTGCATGGCGACGAGGTCGGCCGCGGCCGCGCGGACGAGGCGTTGCGCGCGCTCTATCTTCGCCTGCAGCAGGGCCGCCCGGTGGAGCCCGGCGACGTGGACGCCGCCCTGCGTTTCGGCGCGGAGGAGGCGCAGGCGCCGTCCCCCGAACCCGACGCGCCGTCGCCCGAAAACCAGCTGGAGATGTTCGCCGGCGGCCGCCTGGCGATCCGCACCCGCAAGAAGACGGTGGAGCCGCGCACCCCCGCGCAGCGCGGCTACGTGCGGGCGCTGTTCGAAAAATCGCTGGTCTTCGGCCTGGGCCCGGCCGGCACCGGCAAAACCTATCTGGCCGTGGCGGTGGGCGTTTCCATGTTCCTCGAAGGGCGCGTGGACCGCATCATCCTGTCGCGCCCTGCGGTGGAGGCGGGCGAGCGCCTGGGCTTTCTGCCGGGCGGCGAGAAGGAGAAGATGGATCCCTACATGAGGCCGCTCTACGACAGCCTCAACGATCTGCTGCCGGCGCGGCAGGTCGAAAAGTGGATCGAAGAGAAGAAGATCGAGATCGCGCCCATCGCCTTCATGCGCGGTCGCACGCTCTCGAACGCCTTCGTGGTGCTGGATGAGGCGCAGAACACGACCGAAATGCAGATGAAGATGTTCCTCACCCGCATGGGCGAGGGCAGCCGCATGGCCATCACCGGCGATCTGAGCCAGGTGGACCTGCCGCGGGGGGTGAACTCCGGCCTCAAGCAGGCCTCGCGGCTGCTGGATGGGATCGAGGAGATCGGCTTCGTCCGTTTCAGCGCCACGGACGTGGTGCGCCATCCGCTGGTGGCGCGCATCGTGCAGGCCTACGACGCGGAAAGCGGCTCCGACGATGACCGGCGCGCCTGAGGTGGACCTGTCGGTCGAGGACGAGGGCTGGTCGGCCGTCGAAGCGGCCGAAACGCTGGCCGGTCGGGCCGTCGCCGCGGCGCTGGCCGGCGCGGGCGTCGACGGGGCCGGACGCTCCGTCTCGCTGCTGATGACCTCGGATGCCCGCATGGCGATGCTCAACGCCCGCTAC
>JBCBYE010000704.1:0-2331 GCA_039816075.1 Pseudomonadota bacterium
GAGGATCTCGGCGGCGAGGCCGGCCGCGTGGCCATCGCGCTCCCCCAACCGCAGGGCGCGGTTTACGGCGCGCACCGCGCCGGGGGCGGCCGCGGCGATCCGGGCGGCGAGGCGCTCGGCCTCGTGGTGCAGCGCGGCGAGATCCGGCGGCGCAGCCTCGACGAGCCCGAGACGCGCCGCCTCCTCGCCCGACACGGGGTCGCCCGTGAAGGCGAGGCGGCGCGCCCAGCCGGCGCCGACCAGGCGGGCGAGGCGCTGCGTGCCGCCGATGGAGGGCATGGCGCCGATCTTCACCTCCGGCAGCCCCAGCCGCGCCTCGGCGACGGCGAGGCGCAGATCGCAGGCCAGGGCCAGCTCAAGCCCGCCGCCCATGGCGGCGCCGTTGATCGCGCAGATCACCGGCTGGGGCAGCGCCTCCAGCGCATCGGCCAGGCGGTGGTCGGCGCCGTGATGCGCCGCGGCATCGGCGGGATCGTCCGGGTCGGCGACCCGCTCGCGAATGTCGTTGCCGGCGCAGAAGGCGCGGTCCCCGGCGCCGGTGAGCACCACGGCGCGCACGCCCTCGTCGCCGGCGATGCGGGCCAGCGCCGCCTCCAGCGCCGCCTTCAGCCCCCGGCTCAACGCATTGCGCGCGGCCGGCCGGTCCAGCGTCAGCCGGACGACCGCGCCGTCGCGGGAGATCCGAAGTCCGTCCCCGTCCCTCATGCGTCCGGCCAGACGGCGGCGGCCTCGGCGCGGAAGGCGTCGTGCCAGTGGCGCATGGCGTGTTCGGAGATGCCGTGATCCTCGGGCGACGCCACGTACCAGCCGTGCACGAAACCGGTGCGGCTCATGCCCCGCTGCACCGCTTCGCAGAGGGCGCGATCCTCCGCCGAAACGACCCCGTTCACCCAGTCGGAACGCATGCGGTCCCGCTGCGCCGCGCCGGGATCGGTGGGTTCGGCGGGCGCCAGCGACAGCGTCAGACGCCGGGCGGCGCCCGGCCCGTCGGGATCGTAGCGCGAGGCGTAGAAATTCTGCACGCCGGGAAAGCGCCCGAAGGTGGTGTTGGGGAACATCCACCAGAACTCCCCGACCAGGACGTCATAGGTCAGGTCGAGGGGAAAGGCCTTGTTCTCGGCCCGACCCTTGGTGGGCGCGCGCTGATGGGTGAAGTTGCGGAACAGCGCGAAGCGGCTGTCGGGGATCGCCATCAGCGCGTCGAATTCCGGATGCGCCATCTGGCAATGGTAGCATTCCAGGTAGTTGTCGATCAGCACCTTCCAGTTGGCCTCGCAGCGGTAGCTGTGGCCGAACTCGGCGGCGTCCCGAGGCGCGCGGTAGTCCGGCAGGTCAGGGCAGGCGCGCAGCATCTGCGCCTCCAGGCCCGGAGCATGGTCGGCGAGGGACGGCGCGGCGGGATCGGCGTTGACGAAGACGAACCCGGCGAGCCGATCCACCCGCCATTCGCGCAGGCCGAAGCGGTCGAGATCGCGCGCCGCGCCCTCCGCGTCGCGCCGGTCCACGCCGCGGGCGCCGCGCAGGGCGCCGTCGAGACCGAAGGTCCAGGCGTGGTAGGGGCAGGTGATGCGCGCGGCCTCGCGGGGGCCGTCCACCAGACGATGGCCGCGATGGGGACAGACGTTTTCGAACGCCCGCAGCGGCCCGGCCGCGTCGCGCGCGAGGAAAAGGTCCTGCCCGTGAAGCTCGAACGGCAGGAGGGCGCCGGGCGCCGCGACCTCCGCCTCGTGGCAGACCAGCTGCCAGTGACGACGCAGCAGCGTGTCCCGCTCCCACCGCTCGACCTCGGGATCGGTGTAGAAGCGGGCGGCGAGCGCGTCGGCACGGCCGTGGGGATCCGGCGCGATCTCCGCGCCGAAGGGGTCGCGGCGCGCCGCGCCGGCCGCCGCCTCGTCCGAAAGGTCCATCGCCGCCTCCGACACCGGTCGATCGCCGCCGTCCATGGCGACCCCGAGAGGATTCGAACCTCTGACCTGCCGCTTAGGAGGCGGCTGCTCTATCCTGCTGAGCTACGGGGCCGTCGCCGCAAGCCTTAGGCCAAGCGGCGACGGATCGCCAGCACCCCGCAGGAGGAGGACGAAAGATGATCCGCACCCGCTTCACCGAGGCCTTCGGGCTGGATCATCCCGTGGCGCTCGCGCCCATGGACGGCGTGTCGGGCGGGCGGCTGGCGGCCGCGGTGTCCCATGCCGGCGGCCTGGGCCTGATCGGCGGCGGCTATGCGGATGCGCGGTGGCTGGAGCGCGAGCTGGGCGCGGCCGGGAACGCGCCCGTGGGCGTGGGCTTCATCACCTGGGCGGCGCTGAAGGCGCCGCGGGCGGTGGCGGCGGC
>JBCBYE010000023.1:0-15486 GCA_039816075.1 Pseudomonadota bacterium
GGCGGATCGGGCGGAGGACGACGCCAAGACCCGCGCCGTGGTGGAGGCGACCCTCAAGGACATCGAGGCGCGCGGCGACGTCGCCGTCCGTGAGCTGAGCGAGAAATTCGACGGCTACTCCCCGCCCGCCTTCCGCCTGAGCGAGAGCGACATCGAGGCGATCATCTCCAAGGTTTCGACGCGCGAGATGGCCGACATCCGCTTCGCGCACGAGCAGGTGGTCAAGTTCGCCCAGGCGCAGCGCGAGTCGATGCTGGACATCGAGGTGGAGACGATGCCGGGCGTCGTGCTCGGCCATCGCAACATCCCCGTGCAGTCCGCCGGCTGCTACGTGCCTGGGGGCAAATTCCCCATGGTCGCCTCGGCCCACATGTCGGTTGCGACGGCCTCCGTCGCCGGCGTGCCGCGCATTATCGCCGCCACGCCGCCCTTCAAGGGAGAGCCGAACCCGGGCGTGATCGCCGCCATCCACATGGGCGGGGCGCACGAGATCTACGTGCTCGGCGGCATCCAGGCGGTCGGCGCCATGGCGCTGGGCACCGAAACGATCGAGCCGGTGCACATGCTGGTCGGCCCCGGCAACGCCTTCGTCGCCGAGGCCAAGCGCCAGCTCTACGGCCGCGTGGGCATCGACCTTTTCGCGGGGCCGACCGAGACCATGGTCATCGCAGATGAAACCGCCGCGGATGCCGAGCTGTGCGCGACAGACCTGCTGGGGCAGGCGGAGCATGGCTACAACTCCCCCGCGGTGCTGGTCACCAACTCCCGCCGCCTGGCCGAGGGCACGTTGTCGGAGATCGAGCGCCTGCTGGGTCTGCTGCCAACCGCCGACACCGCGCGCGCCAGTTGGGAAAACTACGGCGAAGTGATCGTCTGCGGCGACTACGACGAGATGCTGGCCGTTGCCAACGACATCGCGTCGGAGCATGTGCAGGTCATGACCGATCGCGACGACTGGTTTCTGGAACGCATGCACTCCTACGGCGCGCTGTTCCTTGGGCCTCGCACCAACGTCGCCAACGGCGACAAGGTCATCGGCACCAACCACACGCTGCCCACCAAGAAGGCGGGCCGCTACACCGGCGGCCTCTGGGTCGGCAAGTACATCAAGACCCACAGCTACCAGCGCGTGCTGACCGACGAGGCGGCGACGCGGGTGGGCGAGTACGGCTCGCGCCTATGCATGCTCGAAGGCTTCGTCGGCCATGCGGAGCAGTGCAACGTGCGCGTCCGACGCTACGGCGGCGTCAACGTGCCCTACGGAGAGGCCGCGCCCTACCGCGACGCGGCGGAGTAGGGCGCGCGTCGGCGGCGGCTGGGCCGGGCGCTCAGGCCCGGCCGTAGCCGCCGCCGGCCGGCGTCTCCATGACGAAGACGTCGCCGGGGCGCACCTCGTTCTGATCGTTGCCGGCGTGTTCGGTGCGGGTTCCGTCCGCACGTTCGATCCATTCGCGGCCCACATCGCCCGGCGCGCCGCCGTCCACGCCGAACGGAGGCACGCGGCGGTGGGAGCAGAGCGTGGTGACCGTCATCCCCTCCAGGAAACGCATGCGCCGCGTGATGCCGTCGCCGCCGCGATGCGCCCCCGCGCCGCCGGAGCCGCGGCGGATCGACCATTCCTCCAGCTGCACGGGAAAGCGGAATTCAAGCATCTCCGGATCCGTTCCGCGCGTGTTGGTCATGTGGGTCTGAACCGCGTCGCAGCCGTCGAAATCCGGCCCGGCGCCGGTGCCGCCGCAGATGGTTTCGTAGTTCTGGATGCGGTCGTTGCCCCAGACGTAGTTGTTCATCGTCGCCTGCGATCCGGCCATGGCCCCCAGCGCGCCCATCAGGGCGTTGCAGGCGAGCTGGCTGACCTCCGTATTGCCGGCGATCACCGCCGAAGGGTATTGCGCGTTGATCATCGACCCTTCCGGCGCGATGACCTTCAGCGGCTTGAAGCAGCCCTCGTTCAGCGGGATCGGCGCGCCCACCAAGGTGCGGAAGACGTAAAGGACGACCGCGTGGCAGACCGCCAGCGGCGCGTTGTAGTTGAACGGGTTCTTGTCGGCCGTGCCGCTGAAGTCGATCTCCGCCTCGCGCCGCGCGTGGTCCACCCGGATGGCGACGCGGATGAACTCGCCGTTGTCCAGCTCGTAGTCGTAGGATCCGTCCTTGAGGGCGGAGATGACGCGCCGCACGCATTCCTCGGCGTTGTCCTGCACGTGGCGCATGTAGGCGTGGACCACCGGCAGCCCGAACTGGGCGATCATCTTCTTGACCTCCCTCACGCCGGTCTCGTTGGCGGCGACCTGGGCGGCGAGGTCGGCCATGTTGTCGTCGATGTTGCGGCAGGGATACTGGCCGGAGGCGAGCAGGGCGCGCGTCTCCGCCTCGCGGAACGCGCCGCCGTCGATCATCTTGAAGTTGTCGATCAGCACGCCCTCCTCCTCGATCCGCTCGGAATCGGGGGGGGCGGAGCCGGGCGTCTTGCCGCCGATGTCGGCGTGATGTCCGCGAGAGGCGACGTAGAAAAGCGCGCGCTCGCCCGCGTCGTCGAAAACCGGCGTGATGACCGTCACGTCGGGCAGATGCGTGCCGCCGTTGAACGGCGCGTTGAGGACGTAGACGTCGCCCGGCTTCATGTCCGGGTTGAGGCGGATGACCGTCCGGATGCTCTCGGACATCGATCCCAGATGCACCGGCACATGCGGCGCGTTCGCCACCAGCCCGCCGTCCGGATCGAAGAGGGCGCAGGAGAAGTCCAGACGCTCCTTGATGTTCACCGAATAGGCCGTGTTGGCGAGCGTCGCGCCCATCTGCTCGGCGATGGACATGAAGAGGTTGTTGAAGACCTCCAGCATCACCGGATCGGCGTCGGCGCCCACGGCCTCCTGCCGCTGAAGGGGCAGGGTGCGGGTCAGGATCAGGTGGCCGTAGGCGTTCAGCTCCGCCCGCCAGCCCGGCTCGATCACGTTGGTGCCGGTCGGCTCCTTGATGACGGCCGGGCCGTCGACGGCCTGGCCCGGAGCCATGGCGTCGCGGTCGTAAAGGGGGATGACGCGGCGTTCCCCCTCCATTACGGCTTCGATTTCGTCGACCGGGGCGGGGGCGCCGGTCGTCAACGCCTGCTTGGGGTCCGCAACGTCGGCCGCGCCGCCGATGGCCTCGACCGCCAGCGCTTCGAAGATCAGCTCCCGTGCGCCGCCGGAAAAGCCGTAGCGCGCGCGATGCGCCTCATCGAAGCGGGCGCGCAGTTGCGTCTCGTCGCCGAAATCCACCTCCAGCGCCTGATGGGACCCCTTGTAACGCAGATGCGCCCGCCGTTCGGTCCGGATCTCCGCGGCATCGACGCCCTGCGCGGCGACCTCCGCCGCGGCGTCGTCGGCCAGCGCATCCAGCGTCTTCCGAGCGGCGGAGAGCTCGGCCAACGGCCGCTCGAACTGGCGTTCGCGCAGCGCGCGGATTTCCGCCAGGCCCATGCCGTAGGCCGACAGGACGCCCGCAAAGGGATGCACGAACACCGTCTCCATCCCCAACGCATCGGCGACGAGGCAGGCATGCTGTCCCCCGGCCCCGCCGAAGCACTGCAGGGTATAGCGGGTGACGTCGTAGCCCCGCTGGACGGAGATCTTCTTGATCGCGTTGGCCATGTTCTCCACGGCGATCCGCAGGAAGCCCTCGGCCAAATCCTCTGCGCTGCGCGGCGGCTCGCCCGTCTCCTGCGCGATCTGCGCCGCAAGCGCCTCGAAACCTTGACGCACCGCCTCCACGTCCAGCGGCTCGTCGGCGTTGGGGCCGAACACCGCCGGAAAGTGCCGGGGCTGAAGCTTGCCCAGCATCACGTTGCAGTCGGTCACCGTCAACGGCCCGCCGCGGCGATAGCAGGCAGGGCCGGGATTGGCGCCGGCGCTTTCCGGCCCGACTTGAAACCGCCCGTCGCGGTAGAAGAGGATGGAGCCGCCGCCCGCCGCCACCGTGTGGATGTTCATCTTGGGCGCGCGCATGCGCACGCCCGCGACCTCCGTCTCGAACGACCGCTCGAAGGCGCCGGCATAGTGGCACACGTCGGTGGAGGTGCCGCCCATGTCGAAGCCGATCAGGCGGTCATGGCCCGCCAGTTTGCCCGTCTTGACCATGCCCACGACGCCGCCGGCCGGACCCGACAGGATCGCGTCCTTGCCCTGGAACAGGCGCGCGTCGGTCAGACCGCCGTTCGACTGCATGAACATCAGTCGCGCGCCATCGGCCCCGCCCAGTTCGTCCGACACCTGGTTCACATAGCGCCGCAGGATCGGCGACAGGTAGGCGTCCACCACCGTCGTGTCCCCGCGGCTGACCAGCTTCATCAGGGGCGAGACCTGGTGCGAGACGCTGACCTGGCCGAAGCCCTCCTCCGCCGCGATGGCCGCGACGCGCGCCTCGTGGGCGGAGTTCAGATAGCCGTGCATGAAGGCGACGGCGACGCCGTCGATGCCGTCGGCCTTGGCGGCGCGCAAAGCCTGGCGGGCGCCCACCTCGTCCAGGGGCGTGATCACCGCGCCTTCGGCGTCCAGCCGCTCCGTCACCTCCGCCGCGCGTTCGTACAGCAGCTCCGGCAGGCGGATGTGCAGATCGAACAGGCTCGGCCGCGCCTGCCAGCCGATGCGCAGCAGGTCGCCGAAGCCCCGGGTGATCAGCAGCAGCGTGCGGTCGCCCTTGCGCTCCAGCAGCGCGTTGGTGGCGACGGTCGTGCCCATCTTCACCGCTTCGATCGTGCCCGGCGGGATCGGCTCGTCCTTGCCCACGCCAAGCAGGTCGCGGATGCCCTGCACGGCCGCGTCGCGATACTGCTCGGGGTTTTCCGACAGCAGCTTGTGCGTTTCGATGGCCCCGTCCGGCCGGCGACAGACGATGTCGGTGAACGTGCCGCCGCGGTCGATCCAGAACTGATGCATGGCGACGCTCCTCGCGGCGACGGGTCGGGGTCAGATGTCGAGGGTGGTCCGCTTCTCCCACTCCGACAAGTGGGCCTTGAAGCTCTTCCACTCGGCGGATTTGAGCTTGAGGTAGGCGGCGGCGAAGCTTTCGCCCAAGGCGCCCTTCAGCGCGCGGTCCTTGTCGAAGGCGCGCAGGGCGTCGAGCAGGTTCAGAGGCAGCAACGGCGCGCCGCGGGCCTTGTCGGGCTCGGCATACATGTCGTTGTCTCGCCGCTTGCCCGGGTCGGCCTGCGTCGCCAGACCGTCGAGCCCCGCCGCGATGATCGCCGCCTGCAGCAGGTAGGGGTTGGCGGCGCCGTCGGGCAGGCGCAGCTCGAACCGCCCAGCATCGGGCACGCGGATCATGTGGGTGCGGTTGTTGCCGGACCAGGTGACGGTATTGGGCGCCCAGGTCGCGCCAGACCGGGTCATGGCGCCGTTGAGCCGCTTGTAGCTGTTGACCGTCGGGTTGGTGATCGCCGTCATGCCCTGAGCGTGCTTCATGATGCCGCCGAGGAACTCGTAGCCCTGCGCGCTGAGCCCCAGCGCGTCCTTGGCATCGGCGAAGGCGTTCTTCTTGCCCTTCCAGACCGAGACGTGGACGTGGCAGCCGTTGCCGGTCACGCCCTCCAGCGGCTTAGGCATGAAGGTCGCGCGCAGGCCGTGCTTTTCGGCCACCGACTTGACCATGAACTTGAAGAACGAGTGCCGGTCGGCCGTGGTCAGCGCGTCGGAATAGTCCCAGTTCATCTCGAACTGGCCGTTCGCGTCCTCGTGGTCGTTCTGGTAGGGGCCCCAGCCCAGGTCGAGCATGTAGTCGCAGATCTCCGCCACCACGTCGTAGCGGCGCATCAGCGCCTGCTGGTCGTAGCAGGGCTTTTCGGCGATGTCGGCGGGGTCGGAGATGTCGGAACCGTCGGGGAGCAGCAGGAAGAACTCCGCCTCCACGCCTGTCTTGACCTCCAGCTTCTGCTCCGCGGCCTTGGCGATCTGGGCGCGCAGGACGTTGCGGGGGGCCTGCGCGACCTCCTCCCCCTCCATCATCGGATTGGCGGCGACCCAGGCGACGTCGGGCTTCCAGGGCAGCTGGATCGCGGTGTCGGGGTCCGGCACGGCCAGCATGTCCGGCGCGGCGGGGGAGCTGTCGAGCCAGCTGGCGAAGGCGGCGAAGCCGGCGCCATCCTCCTGCATCCCGGCGATGGCCGCCGCGGGAACCAGCTTGGCGCGCTGGGCGCCAAAGAGGTCCGTGTAGGACACCATGAAGTAGCGAACGCCCGCCTCCTTGGCGAACTTGGCGAGGTCCTTGGCCATGGGGCGGGGCTCCTTGTTTCGGGGGTCAGAGGCCGGCGCGGCCGGGGATCCAGTCGGTGCCGGCCAGCGGCACCTGCGCCATGGCCGCCGCTTCCAGGGTCAGGGCGCACAGGTCCTCGGGTTCGAGGTTGCGCAGGTGGCTCTTGCCGCAGGCGCGCGCGAGCGTCTGCGCCTCCAGCGTGATGGCCTTGAGGTAGTTGTTCAAGCGTCGGCCGCCCTCGACCGGGTCGAGCCGCGCCGCAAGCTCCGGAACCTGCGTGGTGATGCCGGCGGGGTCGTTTCCCTCGTGCCAATCGTCATAGGCGCCGGCGGTCGTGCCGAGGCGCTGGTAGTCCTCTTCCCATTTCGGGTCGTTGTCGCCCAGCGCGATCAACGCCGCCGTGCCGATGGAGACCGCGTCGGCCCCCAGCGCCAGCGCCTTGGCGACGTCCGCGCCGGAGCGGATGCCGCCCGAGACCACCAGCTGCACCTTGCGGTGCATCCCCAGCTCCTGCAGCGCCTTCACCGCCGGGCGGATGCAGCCGAGGATGGGGATGCCCACATGCTCGATGAAGACGTCCTGCGTCGCGGCCGTGCCGCCCTGCATGCCGTCCAGCACCACCACGTCCGCGCCCGATTTCACCGCCAGCGCTGTGTCGTAGTAGGGACGGGAGCCGCCGACCTTGACGTAGATCGGCTTTTCCCAGCCGGTGATCTCGCGCAATTCAAGAATCTTGATCTCCATGTCGTCGGGCCCGGTCCAGTCCGGATGACGGCAGGCGGAGCGTTGGTCGACCCCCTCCGGCAGGTCGCGCATCTGCGCCACCCGCGGATTGATCTTCTGGCCGAGCAGCATCCCTCCGCCGCCCGGCTTCGCCCCCTGGCCGACGACGATCTCGATCGCGTCCGCGCGGCGCAGATCGTCCGGGTTCATGCCGTAGCGCGAGGGCAGATACTGATAGACCAGCTTCGCGGAATGCCCGCGCTCCTCCTCGGTCATGCCGCCGTCGCCGGTGGTGGTGGAGGTCCCCGACAGCGTCGCGCCGCGCCCCAGCGCCTCCTTCGCCTGGCCCGAAAGGGAGCCGAAGGACATGCCGGCGATGGTGATCGGGATCTCCAGCTCGATCGGCTTGGAGGCGAAGCGGGCGCCCAGCGTCACGTCCGTCGCGCAGCGCTCCCGATACCCTTCCAGCGGATAGCGGGAGATGGAGGCGCCCAGGAACAGCAGGTCGTCGAAGTGCGGCACCCGCCGCTTCGCCCCGCCGCCGCGGATGTCGTAGATGCCGGTGGCGGCGGCGCGGCGGATCTCGGCGTTGACCTCGGGGCTGAAGGTCCAGCTCTGCCGCGGCTCGGTCGCGGGGATGCGCGGATCTCGCTCGGTCATGTCGTCAGTAGGCCCCGGCGTTGTCGATGTCGAAATGATAGAGCTTGCGGGCCGAGCCGTAGCGGCGGAAATCCTCGGGCCGCGCCTCGATCTCCGCCGCGTCCAGCAGCGCGGCGACGGCCTCAAGATGCTCCGCGCGCATGTCCTTCTCGATGCAGTCCGCGCCCAGCGACTTGACCGCGCCCCGCACGAAAAGGCGCGCTTCGTATAGGGAGTCGCCCAGCGCATCGCCCGCGTCGCCGCAGACCACCAGGTCGCCCTTTTGACCCATGAAGGCCGACATGTGCCCCACGCCGCCGCCCACCACGATGTCGATGCCCTTCATGGAAATGCCGCAGCGCGAGGCGGCGTTGCCCTTGATGACCAGCAGCCCGCCCTGGCCCGTCGCGCCCGCATACTGGCTGGCGTCGCCCTCCACCACCACGCGGCCGGACATCATGTTCTCGGCCACGCCGGGCCCGGCATTGCCGCGGATGCGCAACGTCGCCCGCTGGTTCATGCCGCCGCAATAGTAGCCCGTTGGCCCGGCGATGGAGACGTCCAGCGGCGCGTCGAGGCCCACGGCGATGGCGTGGCGGCCGCGGGGATTGCGGATCTCCCACGCCGTTTCGTTGGAGCCTGCGTCCACGCCCTGCAGCCGCGCGTTGACCGCGCGCAGCTCCTCCTCCGCCAGGTCGAGCACCTGCATCAGCGGCTCCAGAAATAGACGGTGGCGGGTTCGGGCTCCCAAACCCGAGCGGCCTCGATCCCCGGCAGGTCGGCCAGCGCCCGGTATTCGGAGCCGAAAGCGACGTAGCGCTCCGTCTCCGCCAGGATCGCGGGTTTGCACGCTACGGGATCGCGCAGCACGCCGAAACCGTCCTGCGTACCGACCACGAAAGTGAAGAAGCCGTCGAGATCGTCGAGGCTGCGCTCCAACGCCTCGCCCAGGTCCGCACCCTGGGCCATGCGCGCGGTCAGGTAGGCGGCGGCCACTTCGCTGTCGTTTTCGGTCTCGAAGGCTTGGCCCTCGCGCACCAGCTCCCGCCGCAGGGCGTTGTGGTTCGACAGCGAACCGTTGTGCACGAGGCACTGGTCCGGACCTGTGGAGAAGGGATGCGCGCCCAGGGTCGTCACGGCGGATTCCGTGGCCATGCGGGTATGCCCCACGCCATGGGTGCCGCGCATCGCGGGCAGCCCGAAGCGTCCGGCCACGGCCTGCGGCGCGCCGACCTCCTTGTAGATCTCGATGGCCTCGCCCCACGACATCACGTCGAGCCCGGGGCGCAGGGCCTTGAGCGCCTCGCGCGCTTCGGCGGCGCGGTCGGCCGGCACGCTCAGCACCGCATGGGTGTCGCGCCGCTCCATCTCCGTCGGCGCGGCCATCGCGTCGGCCAACGCATCGTCGAGGCCGGCCAGGTCCTCAGCCGCATCCGAGCGCACGGTGATGCGCGCCTGATCTCCGCGCGCGTCGTAGACGGCGAAACCGGCGCTGTCGGGCCCGCGCTCGCTCATCTGCACGAGCATGTCCGACATCAGCGCGCCCAGGCGCGGCTCCAATGCCGGGTCCTTCAGAAACAGTCCTATGATGCCGCACATGGGCGGACCCCCCGGCCGAAATCCGAGGTTGCGAGTTTAGCCGCCCCGCGCGTCGTGGCAACCAGGAGGCAACAGGGTTTCCTGAGAGTAAACGTCTCAGCCGCCGGACCGGGGGTAGGCGATGATCGACAGAAAACGCGCGGGCAGCTCGACCAGCCGCTCCGGCCCATGCGGCGCATCGGCGTCGAAGAACAGGCTGTCGCCGGGGCGCAGGGGATAGATGCGGTCCGCGTGGCGGTAATCGACGGCGCCGTGGAGCATGTAGAGGAACTCCATCCCATCGTGCTGGAACGCGGGGAAGGTGTCGGACTCCGTGGTCAACGTGATCAGGTAGGGCTCCACGATCACGCCGGAGCGGTTGGAGCCCACATGCCCCAGCAGCGCGTATTGGTGGCCGGCGCGGGTGCCCGTTCGCTCGATCTCCACGCCCTCGCCCGCCCGCACGTGCATCGCGGGCGGCGTCTGCTCGAACCCCTGAAAAAACGCGGTGATCGGCGCGGACAGCGCCATGGCCAAAGTTTGCAGCGTGGTGAGCGAAGGCGACGCCTGCCCGTTCTCGATCTTCGACAGCATGCCGCCCGAAAGCCCGCTCTTCGCCGCCAGATCGGCGACCGTCAGGTCCTGGCGCAGGCGCAACGCGCGCAGTTCGCGCCCGATGGCGACCTCCAGCACCCGCTCGCGCCGGTCGCCTCGGCCGCCATGCGGGTCCTGGTCGAGGCGCGCCTGGCTCATGGGGCGGCGCCGGTCGGGGATCGCGAAGATCTCATGGCCTCGCAAGATAATCGCCCGACCGGCCCCGTCGACCGCGCGGGGCGCCTCAGGCGACCAGCAGGCTCGACAGCTCCTGCGCGGCGGCGCGCAGAAGCGGCTCGTGCCGCCGCGCCTGCGTCATCGACATGCGCAACGTCGGAGCATGAAACGACACGGTGGAGACCATGCGCCCCTGGTCGTCGCGGATCGGCACGGCCGCGGCGATCATGCCCTCCATGAACTCCTCGGCGTCCTCGGCCATCTCCCGCTCCCGCGTGCGGCGGATCTCGTCGCGAAGGGCGTCGACGTCGGTCAGCGTGCGTTCCGTCCGACGCTCCAGCTTGGCGGCGCGAAGGTAGCTCTCCAGATGCGCGTCGTTCAGCGTGGCAAGGTACATCTTGCCGCTGGCCGTGCAGTGGAACGGCACCTGCGTGCCCACCGGCAGCTGGATGCGCAGGGGCCACTTGGTTTCGACCCTGTCGAGGTAGACCATCGCCTCGCGGTCGGGAACGGCGATGTTGCAGGTCTCTCCGATGGTCTCGGCCAGCCGGCCGAGCACCGCCAGACGCGCCGTGCGGATGCGCAGCGACGACAGCACGTTCGTCGACAGGCGCCGCAGGCGACGGCCGGGCGTATAGGACCGGCCGTCGAGCTCCCGCATCAAGAAGCCCTCGGCCTCCAAGGTCGCGAACAGCCTGTGGATCGTGGGCTTGGGCAGACCGATCGACTGGTTGACGTCGGTCGGGGTGACCGGCACGCCGATCCTCGCCACCTCCTCCAGGATCAGCAGCATGCGCAGGTTGGTGGGGATGGTGGTCCCCGCGCCTCTGTCGTCCTGCCCGTCCATGCATTCCTTCCGATCAACGCTCCGGCAACAGAAGCAAGGTGAGGTCCGGGGTCAAGGCCACCACGATCCATACCGTCAGCAGCGCCGCCAGATAGGCCGTCGTGTAGCGCAGCAGCCGGAAGTAGGGAACGCCCGTCACGCCGCTGGCCACATAGAGGTTCAGTCCATAAGGCGGCGTGATGAAGCCGATGGAGGCCCCGACGAGGAAGATCACCGCGAAATGGATGGGATCGACCCCCACCGACGCGGCGATGGGGGCCAGGATCGGAGCGAGGATGATGGTGACCGGCAGGCTTTCCAGGATCATGCCCGACACGAAGACGATGGCCATCGCGGTGAAAAGGACAGCGTGGTAGCCGCCCATGGACGTCACGAAATTCCCGATCACCGCCTGCGCGCCCAGCAGCGACAGGATCTGCTGCATGACGACCGAGATCGCGATCAGCGGCGCCAGAATGCCGGTGATCTGCGCGGACCGCAGGGTGATCGACGGGATTTCGGTCAGCTTGAAGCCCTCGACCACCAGCATTTCGCCGTAGGTCTTCTCCTTGTGCGGGCGGTCCGAGGCGGGCCGGCCCATCAGCGCGAAGATCGGCAGCGACAGCAGGCCGACGATGATGCAGAAGCCGACCGTGACGCCCGCCGCCTCCGTGGGCGAGAACTTGCCGGTGTAGATCCCCCACAGCACGAGGCCGATGGCGAAAAAGCCCAGCCAGGCGCCCAGCGCCGTCTTGGCCACGCGCCCCATCTCCAGCGGGATCAAGTGACCCCATTTGTTCAGGACGCACAGGATCCAGCAGGCCAGCATCATGCCGCCGACCATCATCGCGCCGGGGATGATGCCGGCGACGAACAGGTCGGAGATCGGCAGGTTCATCAGGAAGCCGTAGACGATGAAGATGATGGAGGGCGGGATGATGATCCCAACCGTGCCGCCGGCGGCTGCGGTGGCGGCCGAAAAACGCTCGTCATAGCCGCCCTTCACCATCTCGGGATGCAGCATCGAACCGATGGTCGCCGTGGTGGCGGAGTTGGATCCCGAGATAGCCGCAAAGAGGCCGCAGGCCCCCAGCGACGCCATCGCCAGCCCGCCGCGCAGCCAACCCAGACAGGCATAGGCGAAGTCCGACAATCGTCGCGCGATGCCGGACTTGTTGATCAGATCGCCGGTCAGGATGAACAGCGGCATCGCCAGCAGCGCGAAGCCGTCGGTGAACACGTCGGACAGGGCCGCGCCGATATTGTCGAGCGTCATGCCCAGCACGAAGCTGCAGCCGAGCACCCAGTAGGCGATCACCAGAAACACCGGCACGCCGAGCATGAAAAGCACGGTCACGCCGACCGAGATGAGGGTGATGAGCGTTCCGTCGGCCATCTTCCGCAGCTCCCTTCAGTCGCCGCCGATGACGGCCTGCTGCAGCAGCGGGCGTCCCTCGCGGTGGTTGCGGATGTCGTCGAGCAGATTTTCCAGCACGCGCGTCGCCATCAGGGTGAAGGCGATGGGCACGGAGACCAGGAACCACCACTGCAGCACGTCGTCGGTGCCCAGCAGGATCTGGAAGTTGGCGGCGGAATTGGCGGCCACGCGAGAGGAGGTCACGACGACCACCCAGCAGAAGATCAGCCAGAGCGCCGCGTCGAGGATCAGGCAGGCCATCTGCCCGCGGCGTCCCATGTTCATGCGGAATTCCGCGAACGCCAGGTGCGTGCGCAGGCGGATGTTGTAGCTGCACCCGAACCAGGTCATCACCAGAAACAGGAACGGCGGCAGCGTGGTGGACCAGGGCGCCTGCTCGTTCAGGGCGAAGCGGCGGAACACCTCGACGAAGATGATGCCGGCGATGATGAGGTAGCTCCAGACCATCACCGTCCGCTCCAGATGGCGGTCGATGAACGGAACGAGCCGGTAGAGGGCGAGCACCGCGGCGGCCGCCGACAGCATGGCGACCAGGCCCACGGGCCAGGCGCCCGCGGTGCGGAACGCCTCGCTCATCTCCCACGCGTCGTTGGTGAACAGAACGCTCACCACCGACGCGGCGTCGGCGAAGAGGGTGTCCATCGATGTCCTCCCAGGCGGGCCGGGTTGATCCCGGTCCCTTTCGGCCGCGCGCGGCGGGCGCCCGGATCAGGCGCCCGCCGCGGCGTCTCCGTCAGATCAGCCGCGCCACCAGCGCCGCGGCTCCACGTTCTCGGCCAGCATGTCCCGCGGGATCTCGCGGGCGACCTTGTGGATGTCGGTGTAGGTGTCGATGCCGCCGGACCACTTGTTGATCCGATCGCGCCACTGCTCCCACGGGCCGGGGTTGAACTCGGGCGAGCACATCTCCTCGGCCATCTTGATCTGGTCGTCGGGCAGGAACACGGGCTTGACGTTCTCCTTGACGAAGATCGTGTTGGGCAGCTGCGGGTTGGAATAGCCCACCGTGTTGACCAGCGCGGCCTCGTTGGCGGCCTGAACATGCACCTGGGTCAGATAGGCCGACTCCATGATCGCATCCTGCAGGTCGCCCTCCATCTCGTCGAAGACCTTGGCGGACATGGCGGTATGCTCGGTGCCGCAGAAGAACTTCAGATCGATGGATTGGCTGACCACCGGCGACATGTTGGCGTAGGCCACGGCCGAGGCCCAGGTCTCCGCCCCGTCGATGAGGCCCTGCTTGAGGCCGTCCAGCGTTTCTTCCCAGGCCACGGGCACCGGGTTGAGGTTCAGCAGCTGCATGGCGATGCGGCCCAGCTGCGTGCCGGTGACGCGGTTCTTGGAGCCGAACAGGTCCTCCAGCTTGGTGACCTCGGGCTTGTCCTGCCAGCCCAGACCCAGCTGAATGCCCCGCAGTTCCGCATGGGAGAAAAGGAACTTCAGACCATGCCGCTTTTCCAGCGGATCGCGAAGGATGCGCTGCGATTCCGGGTGGTAGAGGAAGTGGTACTGCGCCGCCCGGCTGGGGAACATGTAGGCGTAGTCCAGCACGTTCAGATACGGCGCGCCGCCGGCGGAGTTCTGGGTGGAGGCGGCGTAGATGTCGACGATGCCGAGCTGCGCCTTCTCCACGCAGGACAGCTGTCCGCAGATCTGGTTGTCGCCGATGAACTCGACCCGGATCTCGCCGTCGGTGCGCTCTTCGAGGTCGCGGGCGAATTCCAGGCAGCCGGCACGCTCGATCAGCAGGTTGCGCTGGTTGAATCCCGCCGCTCCGAATTTGAGCGTGTGCTTGGGCTCTTTGCCGAAGCGCTTCTCGTAGGTCGATTCCGCAGCGCGGGCGAGCGACGTCAGGCTGACCGTTCCGGCCAGCCCGCCGGCGGCGAGCAGCGTGGAGCTCAGGCCGTACTGCCCCGCAAGGCGGAACAGATCCCGGCGCGAGACCGCGCTGAGCTTGTCTGAGACCTTCATCGGCATCCTCCCTAGGATTCCATTTATGATACTTGTGGTCTCAAAATTACACTGTATGGTCTCGATGGCAAGCAAGAATGACAATGGGGTCCAGGGACCCGCGAGGGCATGTCCGAACTGGAAGCGGATTACATCATCGTCGGCGCGGGATCGGCCGGGTGCGTTCTGGCCAATCGTCTGAGCGCCGATCCGGCCAACCGCGTGATCCTGCTGGAGGCGGGCGGGCGCGACTGGAACCCATGGATCCACGTGCCGGTCGGCTACTTCAAGACGCTGCACAACCCAGCGACCGACTGGTGCTACAAGACCGAGCCGGATCCCGGCCTGAACGGTCGCGCCATCGACTGGCCGAGAGGCAAGGGCCTGGGCGGCTCAAGCTCCATCAACGGGCTGCTCTACGTCCGCGGGCAGCCGCGCGACTACGACATGTGGGCGCAGCAGGGCAATCGCGGCTGGGCCTGGGACGACGTGCTGCCGCTGTTCAAACGGTCCGAGGCGCACGAGGACGGCGGCGACGCGCTGCACGGCGGTTCCGGCGGTCTAGCCGTTTCGCGCATCCGCGCCAAAAGCCGCATCGCGGAAGCCTTCATCGACGCCGCGGTCGAGATGGGCGTGCCTCGGACGGAAGACTACAATGGCGAAAGGCAGGAGGGCGCCGGCTACTTCCACCAGACCGCCAAGGGCGGCTTCCGCTGCTCCAGCGCGCGCGCCTTCCTGGGCGAGGCGCGGCGGCGGCCGAATCTGCGCATCTTCACCCACGCGATGACCGAGCGGCTGATCTTCGACGAAGCCGACCCGCGCAAGGTGGTGGGCGTCCGCTTCGGCCGCAAGGGCGCCGCCCTGACGGCGCGCCTGCGCGACGGCGGGGAGGTGGTGCTGAGCGCAGGGGCCATCGGTTCCCCTCAGCTGCTGGAGGTTTCGGGCATCGGGCGCGAAGAGGTGTTGTCGCGCGCGGGCGTGCCCGTGCGGCACGAACTGCGCGGCGTGGGCGAGTGCCTTCAGGATCACCTGCAGATCCGGCTCGTCTACGAAGTGAACGTGCCGACGCTGAACGATGCGGTGAACCGGTTCCTGCCGCGCATGGGCATCGGTCTGAACTATCTGCTGTTCCGCAAGGGGCCGATGAGCCTGGGCGCCAGCCAGGTCGCCGTCTTCGCCCGATCTATGGACGGGCTGGAGGCGCCGGACATCCAGTTCCACTTTCAGCCCCTGTCGGCGGACATGCCGGCATTCACTTCGTGCGCGCAATCCCAGAACTTGATGCCGGCCTTGGGGAACAGGTCCGAGATCGGCATCATCGCCGAACCGATGA
>JBCBYE010000710.1:0-2291 GCA_039816075.1 Pseudomonadota bacterium
CGCAGGGCCAGCATCGACTCCGGCCCGCAGGGCAGCGCCCGCGCAGCCGCGCGCAGCCCGTCGGCCAGGCGCTCGGCCGCGTCCTCCGCCTCCGCCGCCGCGCGCCCGGCGCGCAGCAGCGCCGCCAGACCCCAGTCGCGCGCCGCCTCGGCCGCGCCCGCTTCGCATTTCAGAAAGTGCAGCTCCGACATCCGCTCCGTCCCCCAAGGCCGCCTCGCACGACGAGCAGCCTTGCCCACCGATCGCGGCGGAATCGCGCCCCTGCGGCGCCCGCCCCGCCCTGCTTGCGGCGCCGGGGGTTCAGGAGGGGTGACTTGGCGCGGTTAACGCGCCAACCTTTCGCCGCCATGCCCCACGGCCCGCCGCGCGACCTCGTCTTCATCCTCGACGGCACCCTGTCCAGCCTTGCGCCGGACCGGCTCAGCAACGCCGGCCTTCTGCATCGCCTGCTGGCCGAGGACGGGGCCCGCGCCGACCGGCTGCAGGGCTACGACCCGGGCGTGCAGGGCCAGGGCGCGTCGCGCTGGTGGCGGGCGCTCACCGGGCTGGGGCTCAACGATTCGATCCTGCGCGGCTACGCCTTCCTCAGCTCCCGCGCGCGCGAGGGGGACCGCATCTTCCTCTTCGGCTACTCCCGCGGCGCCTATGCGGCGCGCTCCCTCGCCGGGCTGATCGGCCGCCTCGGCCTGGTGCGCGGCGAGTCGGCCCTGCAGCGGCGCATCGAACACGCCTTTCGCCACTATCGCGACGGCCCCTCCCGCGCCGCCCAGGCCTTCGCCGCGCGCCATTGCCGCCCGGCGGAGGTGGAGATGATCGGCGTCTGGGATACCGTCCGCGCCCTCGGCCTGCCCTATCCCGTGATCTCCCGCCTGCATCCCATGGCGACGGAGTTCCACGATCACGCCCTGGGCGACCACGTGCGCGCCGGCTACCAGGCCCTGGCGCTGGACGAGGATCGCCTCGCCTTCCGCCCCGTCCTGTGGGAGGAGACGCCGCCCCGCGGCGGCTGGGTGGAGCAACGCTGGTTCCCCGGCGCCCATCCCGACGTCGGAGGCCAGGTGCACAAGCGCCCCGCGGCGCGGGCCCTCTCCAACGTCGCGCTGACCTGGATGCTGGAGCGGGCCGAAAGCCACGGCCTGCCCCTGCCCGCCGACTGGCGCGCTCGCTTTCCCGCCGATCCCGCCGCGCCCATGGTCGGCGCCCGCCGCGGCGTGCCCGGCCTCTTTCTCGCCCGCGGTCCGCGCCGGGTCGACGCCCGTCCGGGCGAGGACCTGCACCGCTCCGTCGCGCAGCGGATGGAGGCGCTCGACTACCTGCCCCGCGCCCGCGGGCTGGAGGACGCCGCCGCCTTGCGGCTGGAGCCGGACCCGACGAAGGCCGCGCTTCCTCCCGGCCCCGGCGGCTGATATGACGACACGCAGGAGGCGAGCGTGAGCCATGAGCGAGCCGGTCAAGCCCCTCGAGATCACCCCGACCCTGCTGCTGCGGGCCTATGCCGCTGGCGTATTCCCCATGGCGCAAAGCGCCGATGCGGACGAGATCTTCTGGGTCGACCCCAAGCGCCGCGGCGTGCTTCCGCTGATCGACTTCCACGTGCCGCGCAGCCTGCGCAAGCGCATCCGCCGCCATGACTACCGCGTCACCGTCGACGCCGCGTTCGAGGCGGTGCTGGAGGGGTGCGCCGACCGCCCCGAAACCTGGATCAACCCCGAAATCAACGACCTCTACGGCACGCTGCATCGCCTCGGCTACGCCAACAGCCTGGAGGTGTGGATGGACGACCGGCTGGTCGGCGGCCTCTACGGCGTGCGCCTCGGCGCCGCGTTCTTCGGCGAAAGCATGTTCTCCACCGCCCGCGACGCGTCCAAGATCGCGCTGGTCTGGCTGATCGCCCGGCTGAAGGCCGGCGGCTACACCCTGCTCGACACCCAGTTCGTGACCGAGCATCTGCGCGGCTTCGGCGCGCTGGAGATCCCGCGCTCTCAATACCATCGGATGCTGGAGGACGCGCTGGCGCGCCAGGCCGACTTTTACTCGCTGTCGGCCGAGGCCGGCCCCGACGAGGTGCTGCAGCTGAGCACCCAGACGTCGTAGCGCGCATGGTCCAGCGCCGAGAGCGCGGGCGAAGAGGCGAACATCCAGCCGGCGAAGCGCGGCACCGCCTCGCGCAGATCGCGGATCTCCAGGTAGGCGACCGCGTCCTGGCGCGTGTCCGCGGCCGGCACGCGGCAGCTGCGCAGCGCCAGCTCCAGCCGCTCCGCCCGCAGGGTCTCGCCCGGCGCCATCTCCAG
>JBCBYE010000159.1:0-8058 GCA_039816075.1 Pseudomonadota bacterium
CTCGCCGTCGCCGAAGCCGCCGCCGATGATCAGATAGTCCAGGCCGTCGCCGTTGACGTCGCCTGCCTCGGACAGGGACGTGCCGGCGCGCTCGTTGCTGGCGCGGCCGAGAATGGTGAAGCCGTCCGTCGCGGACAGCGTCTCCGCATCGAGGGTCGGCGCGAACGCGTCGTCCTTGCCGAAGACGACGACCACTTCGCCGGAGCCGCCGCGAAAGCCGCCGCTGTCGGGCTCGGCCGTGGGCGCGCCGATGGCGATGTCGTCGAACCCGTCGCCGTTCAGATCGCCCGCCGCGCTGACGGTGGATCCGAGGCGGTCCTCGCTGTCGGCCCCGAGGACCTGAAATCCGTTGGTCCCGTCCAGCGTCCCCACGTCGAACGTGGAGGAGAAAGGATCGGACGATCCGAACACGACATACGCCTCGCCCGCCCTGTTCGCCCCGAACTGGTTGGCCTCGAACGCGCCGATGATCAGGTCGTCGAACCCGTCGCCGTTGACGTCGCCGGCCGACGAGACCGAGATGCCCGCCTGATCCTCCTCGCCGTCGTCGTCCGCGTTGAAGCCGGGGATGAAGACCCCGTTGGAGCCGTCGAGCGTCGTCAGGTCGAACGTCGCGGCCGAGAACGAGTCGCTGCCGAAGACCAGGTAGGCCCCGCCGACCTCGTCCGACTGGCCCGAGCCGTTGCCCGAGGGGCCCAGCACCGTCAGACCCGGCGCGCCGATGACGAAATCGTCGATGCCGTCGCCGTTGAAGTCGCCGACGATGTCGACGGAAAAGCCCGTCTGATCGCCGCCATTGTCGCCGATCAGCTTGAAGCCGTTCGTGCCGTTGAGATCAGACGTCTCGATATCCATGGCGCCGCTCCCCTCGCCCGGCCGGTCGCGCAGGGGGCGCCCGAAGCCTGCGATTCATTTTCGCGGCAGCTTTGTGAACAATTTCCGGCGTCACAAGGGGTATTGAATCCGAAACCAAAAAAATTAGGCTATGATACAATATACCGTTTCCCGTTGTGGAACAAACGACATCGGCCGGCGCCAACGGCTTAGGCGCCGGCGCGGCGCTCAGCGAAGCCCGGCGATGGTGACCGTCCTGAGGCGGTATTTTCCGCGCAGGCTCGCCGGGGCCTCCCGGCTGTCGTCCTTGGAGGCGAGCGAGGCGGCCCCGTCGACGAAGCGCTGGCAGACGAAGGCATGGGCCTCGTAGGTCTCGTTCATCGCCGCGCGCAGGTCGGCCAGCTCCTCCTCGAACTCTTCGGGCACGCGGCGCAGCACGCGAAGCGAGGTCACCAGCTCCTTGTGGTCGGCATAGAAGAGGCCCGAGAAATGCGGGTCATGCGCGGCCATGTCCGGGCGGATCAGGTCGTCATAGGCCGCCTGCTCGAAATCCGCCGTCAGCCGGAACGCGACGGCGGAGGCGCGCATCAGATCCGAAAAATCCCCCAGGATCGCCTGGATCACCGGCGCATGGCGCTTGCCCAACGCCTCCTCCAGCACGTGCAGCAGGTAGAGCAGCCCGTGCACGATCACGAAGAACAGCTGATGCTGATCCTTCCAGCGGCGCATGGCGTCGGGGGCGGGCGCCGCGCCGGCGGGCAGGGCCTCGGGCAGGTCGATGGGCGCCTGCGCCCAGTCCGCCAGCCGGTGCAGGCCGCGCGCCAGCGTCAGCTCCTGCTCGGCGGTCAGCGAATGGCCCGCCGCGGCGTCCGCCACGCATTTGGCCACCGCCAGCGCCGTGGCCCGGCGCAGCGCCTCCACCGGCGGCGCATCGACCCGGCGCACGTCGAAATAGGCGTCGAAGCTGCGCTGCTGACTGTCGAGCGTCGTCGCGGCATCCTCCGCCGGCCCCCCCTCGGCCCCGGCGAAGCGCGCGGCGACGAGGGCGAGGGGGGAGGCGCCCTCGGCCGTCATGCGCCGGTCGCGGAACCGTCGCTCGGGCAGGGCGGTGCCCGCTTCGAACCAGGCATGGGGCAGGGGCAGGTCCAGCGTCGCGGTCGCGGCGTCGAGCATCTCGCGGTCTCCTGAGCAGGGGCGTCAGCTGCGCCCGGCATCCACTTTCATCTTGTCGCCCGTGGTCGCGCCCGAGGCGTCCGAAGCGTACCAGAGCGCCGCCATCGCCACCTCGCGCGGGTCGACCCAGCGGCGCAGGGCCGCCGTCTTCACGTATTTGTCCTCGATGATCGCCTCGACCGGGCGGCCTTCGACCTGCGACTGGCGGGCGAGGATCCGGTCCATGTTCTCGCCCGACACCGCGCCGGGCAGCAGCACGTTCACGCGCACGCCGAAGGGCCCCAGCTCCTGCGCCGCGGCCTCGGTCATGCCCACCAGCGCGAACTTGGAGGCGCAATAGGCCGTGCGGTTGGGCCGGCCCTCGATCCCCATCAGGCTGCTCATGTTGACGATGGCGCCCGCGCCCTGCGCCTTCATCACCTGCGCCGCCGCCTTCAGGCAGTGCAGCGCGCCGAAAAGGTTGGCGTCCATGCAGGCGCGCCATTCGTCCAGATCCACCTCGGCCACGGGCGCGATGGGTCCCGGCCCGCCGGCATTGTTCACCAGCGCGTCCACGCGGCCGGTCCGCGCCTGCGCCGCCTCGAAGAGGGCCTGCACCTGATCCCAGTCGCCGACGTCGCACGGAAAGGCCTCGCCCCCGACGGCGGCGGCGGCCTCCTCCAAGGGCTCGCGCCGGCGCCCGGCCAGCACCACATGGGCGCCGGCCTGAGAAAAAACCTCGGCGCAGGCGCGGCCGATGCCGGTGGCGGCCCCGGTGACGATGGCGGTGCGCCCGTCCAGGCGCAGGGCGGATGCGGGGTCGCTCATGCGGCCTCCTTCTCGAAATCGCGGGCGGGGTCGAACAGCGGCCGCTCCGGCGCGCGCCCCAGGATCAGATCGCCCATCAGCCGGCCCATGCAGGGGCCGATGGTGTAGCCGCCGCGCACGCAGCCCAGCAGGAAGGCGTCCGGCAGGCTCGGCGCGGCGCCGGCGAGCGGGTAGAAATCGGGCACGTTCGCCTCGAACCCCGTCCAGCTGCGCGTGACGCGAAGCTGCGCCAGCCCCGGCACGGCATGGGCGGCGAGGCGCAGGTTCGGCACCACCGTCTCCGCATCCACTTCGCCGCGCGCGCGGCCCTCGGGCGCGCCGCGCCCCTGCCAGCCTCCGCCGATCAGGACCGTGCCGTTGGCCTTCTGCTTGAGGGTCAGCAGCCCGGTCGCGTGCCCGACGATGCCCGACACCAGCCTCGGCCCCCGCTCCGTCACGCTGACGGTGTTGACGCGCGCACGCACGGGCAGGGAGAGGCCGATCATCGCCGCCGCCTCCTTCAGCCAGCCGCCGCAGGCGAGCAGCAGGCGCCGCGCGGCGACCTCGCCCTCCGGCGTGCTCAGCCGCCAGACCTCGCCGTCCCGGCCGATCGCCTCCACCCGGCAGCGCTCCCGCGCCTCGATGCCGGCCTCGCGCAGACGACGGCGATAATAGCGCCCGGTCAGCGAGGCGTTGGCATAGCCGTCCTCGGCGCAGTAAGTCGCCGCGACGACCCGGCGCGACAGGCCCGGCTCCGCCTGCGCCAGCGCGTTGGGGGAGACGAAGTCGATCGGCGCCCCCGCCTCGCGCTTGAGCGTCATGCGCGCGTGCAGCAGCTCCGCCTCTCGGTCGGTGAAGGCCAGCGTCCAGCCGCCGGTGCGGCGGAACCCCACCGCCTCGCCCATGCGCGCCCATTCCGCGTGCCCGTCCAGCGCGTAGGGCATCAGCTTCACGCGCTTGATCTGGAGGCTGAGCGTGCCGGCATTCACGCCCGAGGCGCCCTGGCCCAGGTCCCCCTGATCCAGCACCGCGACGCGCATGCCCCCGTCGGCGCAGCGCAGCGCGGCGGCGCAGCCGAGGATGCCGCCCCCGACCACGGCCAGATCGAGCGGCGCGGGCGCGGCGGCCCCCCTCGCAACGGCCCCCCTCACAACGGGGCCGGCTGCGGCATCGGCAGCTCGTCGTAGTCGAAGCCCTCGGCGAGGGCCGAGATCGGAACCGGCAGGATCGGCGGCCGCGCGCTGGGCGGGCCGAGCGCCTCGCGCGTCGTCCCCAGCACCTCGCAGGCCAGCCGCGCCGCCGCCTCGGCGCAGAAGCGTCCGCCGCAGGGCCCCATGCCCAGCCGCGTGCCCGATTTCAGCGCGGCGGGAGAGGCCGCGCCGTCGCGCAGCTCCGCCTCCGCCTCGGCCCGGGTCAGCGACTCGCAACGGCAAAGGATCGTGCCCGGGTCCGCATGGGCCAGCAGGCCGGGACCGGGTTGCGACAGCTCGGTCATCGCGCGCCCGAAGCGCGCGGCGCGGGCCAGCCCGGCGGGCGCCTGCGCGGCGCCGGCGCGTCCCAGATCCTCCGCCGCCGCCCGCGCCGCCGCGACGCCGCGCAGGGGCGCCGCCGCCGCCCCCTGCACGCCGGCCCCGTCGCCGGCCGCGTAGAGCAGGGGCACCGACGTCCGCCCGCAAGGATCCGTCTCGGGCCGCCATCCGCCCTGCGCGGCGTCGAAGACATGCGCCGCGCCCAGCATCCGCGACGCCTCCGTCGCCGGGATCAGGCCGTGGCCGAGACACAGCGCATCGGCCTCGAAACGCCGCTCCGCCGCCGCGGCCCCGTCGGGGCCGTGATCGGCGCCGACCGGCCCGACGATCACGCGTTCGACCCGCCCGTCGCCCTCCACCCGCCGCACGGCGTGGCGCGTCAGGATCGCCGCGCCGGAGGCCGCCAGCCCCGCCAGCCAGCTCGCCCCGCGCAGCGCCAGGTCGGGCCGCGACAGGATCGCCGGCAGCCGCCGAGCGTAGTCCGCCGGTCCGTTCAGATCGACGACCGCCACGACCTGCGCCCCGCCCTCGCGCGCCAGATGCGCCGCCAGCGGCAGCAGCGGCCCGCAGCCGGCGAAGACCACCCGTCGCCCCGGCAGCACGCCCTGGCCCTTGATCAGCGCCGTCGCCGCCGCCAGCCCGATCACGCCGGGCAGCGTCCAGCCGGGAACCGGCAGCACCCGCTCCTGCGCGCCGGCCGCCAGCGCCAACGCCCGGGCGCCGAAAACCTCCGCCCCCGCATCGCCATGGGTCCGCAGGCGCCAGATCTCCGCGTCGCGCTGGATCGACCAGACCCGGCGCCCGAACCGCGCCTCCGCCCCGCTCCGCGCCAGGGCCGCGCGCAGATCATTCCCCGCGCGCGCCTCCGCCGAGGCCTTCGTCTCCCGCATCGAGGCCGCCGCCGCGCGCCAGACCTGGCCGCCGGCCGCGCCTTCCTGATCCAGAACCAGGACGCTCAGCCCCAGCCGCCGCGCCTCCGCCGCCGCCGACGCACCCGCCGGTCCGGCGCCCAGCACCGCCAGATCGAACGTCGCCGCCTCAGCCATCGGCCGACCCCGGGGCCAGCCGGCGCAGCGAAAGCCCCTCGCGCACCGCCAGGCGGCACGCCTCCGTCGGCGCGAGGCCGCCGGGGCCCTCGGCCAGCACCAGGCACTCCTGACACAGGCCCATCAGGCAGAACGCCCCCCGCGGCGCCCCGTCCCGCGGCGCCGCGCGCAGCCGCGTCACGCCGGCCGCCATCAGGGCCGCGGCCACGCTCTCTCCCTCCGGCGCGTCGAACGCCTCGCCATCGAGGAAAAAGCGGACGCTCGGCGCGCGCCGCCCGGCGGTGCGTCGCCCGCTCACAGCAGCTCCAGCGCCTCTAGCGTCGCCCGCAGCTCCGCCTCCATCTGCGGCGAGGCCGCGGATACCGGATCGCGCGGGACGCCCGCCGGCAGGCCCAGAAGGTTCAGGCAGCACTTCAAGGCCGACGGCCAAGTGCCGGTCCCCATGAGCGTTTCATAGATCACCGTCAGCCGGTGATGCAGCGCGCGCCGTTCCGCCTCGGTTCCGTCCCGCGCCGTCTCCATCACCCCGCCTGGCAAAAACTCCGGCCCCGTGGCGATGAACCCCGCCGCGCCCAGCGGCAGCGAGGGCACGATGTAATGGCAGGGCCCCGTCATCACCGCGATGCGGTCCGCGAAACGATGCAGCACATGGCTGTGGTGGAAGAAATCGCGCGAGCTCTCCTTCAGCCCGATCACCGGCGCCACGTCCAGAACCGCCTCCAGATCCTCGAGCCCCAGCGAAAAACCCGCCCGCCGCGGCGAGTTGTAGGCGATGATCGGCAGGCCCGCTTCGGCCAGGGCCGCATAGCGCCGCAGCACCTCGTCGCGCGATCCCTTCATCACGTAGGTCGGCGGCATGGACAGCAGCGCGCCGGCCCCGTTCTCCGCCGCCGCGCGCGCGTAGCTTATCGCGGCCGCCAGCGTGGGGGCGGAGCAGCCGCAGGAGATCGGCGTGCCCGGCACGGCCTCCGCCGCAAGGCGCACCAGGCGGCCCCGCTCCTCGGCGCTCAGCGCCCAGGATTCGCCGTTGTCCCCGGCGATGCACACGCCCGTGGCGCCGCGGTCGACCAGGGCGCGGACGATCTCGACGAAGGCGTCCTCCATGATCTCGCCCGCCGGCGAAAACGGGGTGACGGTCGCCGGGTGCATGCCGTGCAGGGCGGCTCGATCCATTCAAAGCTCCGATGGCAAAGAGGCGAGATCAGCGCGCCAGACCGCGCCGCGCTGAGCCTCGGTGATGATGAGCGCCCCGTCCGGGGCGAACGCGACGGCGGTGGTCCACAGCCCCTCGGGCAGGCGCACCACGGCCAGCGGATCGCCCAGGCGCGACCAGACATGGACGCGCCCCGCCTGCGCCTGCGCGCAGGCCAGCCGCCCGGCCGCGTCCGTCGCCAGCCCGTCGGGACCCAGACCGCCGGCGGTGCGCGCGAACACGCCCGACATGGGCGGCGCCACGCGCGGCCAGTCGGCGCGCAGCGTGCGCACCTCCTGCGCGCGGGTCATGGCGACGTAGACCTGGCCGCCGTCCGGCGACAGCGCCACGCCGTTGGGGTAGGGCAGGCCGCCCAGCGCCGTCTCCAGCCGCCCGTCCGCGCGCCGAACGAACAGCCGCCCGGCGGGATCGGTGAGAGAGCTGCGCCCCGAATCCGTGAACCATACGTCCCCGTTCGGCGCCACGGCCAGGTCGGACAGGCCGCGGAACGCCTCGGTGTTCGCCTCCGTCTGCAGGTCGGTCACCAGCCCGGTGGCCAGGTCGGCGCCCAGCAGCCCGCGCTGAAAGCAGGCGATGGCCCAGTCCCCGTCCGGCAGTCGTTTGATCGCATGCGGCTGGCCGTCATAGCTCAGCGCCACGGACCAGTCCCCGGCGGGCGTCAGACGGAAGATGCGCCCATAGGGCACGTCGACGATCAGCGCGTCCTCGCCGTCGAAGGCCGGCCCTTCGAGGAAGGAGTGCAGGCGTTGTCCCGGCCGGGCCGCCTGCGTCCACGCGTTCGGCCCGCCCCGCCAGTGCAGGGCGTCGGGCAGGTGCGACCAAAGCGCCGCCTCGAGCACGACGGGCGGGGCGATCATGCGGCGAGCCTCCCGCGACGGAGGTTCGAGGTCGTCCCTCCTGCGCCCCTCGGCGCCGTCTCGCCCCGGACCTGATCCGGGGCCTCCCGCCTCGCCGCCGGGCGCCACGTCGGACGGGGCGCGCCGGCGCCCGGCGTCGAGGGTCCGAAGACCCGGGCGCGTTGCGAGCCTGCGCGTCATGGACCCGCGCGCGATCATCAGGCCGCCCCTTCCGTCTTCGCGCCCGGCTGGGACGACGTCTCGGACGCCGCCGACGGCGCCGCCTGCCAGGCTGCGCCCGAGGCGAGCAGCGCCTCGATCCGCGCCTCGGCGAAGCCGGCCTCGCGCAGCACGTCGCAGGTATGCTCTCCATGCCGGGGCGCGGGCCGGTCTATGCCCGGCCCGTCCGGCGCGGCCCGGAACGGCGCCGCCGAGGCATGCACCGGCGCCAGGCCCGGCGCCGCGTTCGGCAGGGGCGCGAAGGCCCGGCGCGCCGCCAGATGCGGGTCCGCCAACGCCTCCGCCAGGGACCGCCGCGCCTCCGCCGCGAACCCGTGCGCCTGCAGCCGCTTCTGCCACGCCGCGGCGGGCCGCGTGGCGAAGGCCGCGGCGAAGGCGTCGGCCAAGGTCTCGGCCTGCGC
>JBCBYE010000029.1:0-14650 GCA_039816075.1 Pseudomonadota bacterium
CCGCATTTCCACATGGACGCCACGCTCTCGCTCGGCACGCCGCGCGTGAACGCCTCGGGCACGCTGATGGAGGGCATCGCCCTGTGGGGGGAGCTCAAACCCCTCCAGACCATCGAGGACATCCGCGACCGCGCCCTGCGCTACTGCGAACTGGCCATCGCCAAGGGCATCGGCGCGATCCGCAGCCATGTCGACACCTGCGACGACGCCCTCAAGGGGGTGCAGGCCCTCATCGACGTGCGCGAAACGGTCAAGGATCACCTCGACCTGCAGCTCGTCGCCTTTCCCCAGGACGGCTGGCTGCGCGACCCTTCCGCCAAGGCCAACACGATCCGCGCCCTCGACATGGGCCTCGACGTGGTCGGCGGCATCCCGCATTTCGAACGCACCATGGACGAAGGCGCGCAAAGCGTGCGTCTGGCCTGCGAGATCGCGGCCGAACGCGGCCTGCCGGTCGACCTGCATTGCGACGAAAGCGACGATCCCCTCAGCCGCCACATCGAAACCCTCGCCTTCGAGGTGCAGCGCCTGGGCCTGCAGGGCCGTGCGACGGGCTCGCACCTCGCCTCCATGCACTCCATGGACAGCTACTACGTCTCCAAGCTGATCCCGCTGATCGTCGAGGCGGGCGTGCACGCCGTCCCCAATCCGGCGATCAACATCATGCTGCAGGGCCGGCACGACGATTACCCCAAGCGCCGGGGCCTGACCCGGGTGAGGGAGCTGCGCGACGCCGGCGTCGTCGTGGGCTTCGGCTCGGACTGCGTGATGGACCCGTGGTACTCGCTCGGCCGCGCCGACATGCTCGACATCGCCTTCATGGGACTGCACGTGGCGCAGCTGTCGAGCCTCGAGGACATGGACTGGTGCTTCGACGCGGTGACGCGGAATTCCGCCCGCATCCTGGGGCTGGAGGGCTACGGCCTCGACCCGGGCTGCAAGGCCGACTTCGTGCTGCTGCAGGCGCGCGGCAAGACCGAGGCGATCCGCCTGCGCGCCCACCGCCTCGCCACCGTGCGGCGCGGCAAGGTGATCGCCTCCTCCGACCCGGTGACCCACCGCCTCGACGCCCTCTCCGGCGCGCCGCTGGACGAGGCGCGGATGACCTGAGCCGCCCGCGGCCCCGCCGCCGCGCGAGGCCGCCCGCCCGTCGTTCCGCCCCCCCGGCCTCAGCCTGCGTCGTATCCGAACGGCGTGCGCGGCGGCGTCGCCGTCTCCACCCACACGGCCTTCGACGCCTGATACTCCGCCAGCCCGTCCGTGCCCGAGGATCGGCCGAAGCCCGACGCGCCGAAGCCGCCGAACGGCACGGCCACGTGGATCGTCTTGTAGCCGTTGATCCAGAACGTGCCGGCCCGCACCGCCGCGGCCACGCGATGCGCCCGACCGGGATCCCGGGTCCAGACCGCCCCGGCCAGCCCGTAGTCGCCCGCATTGGCCAGCGCCACGGCCTCCGCCTCGTCCTCGAACGGCAGCGCCGCCGCCACGGGGCCGAAGATCTCCTCCGTCGCCGCCGGCGCCTCGGGCGCCAGCCCGCTCAGCAGCGTTGGCGGCACGAACAGGCCCTGCGCCGGCGCCGCGCCCTGCGCCGCCTGCGCCCCGTCCGCCAGCGCATCGCGCAGGGCGGCGGACACGCGGGCATGCTGCGCCCGGTTGCCCAGCGGCCCCACCTCCGTCGTCTCGTCCAGCGGATCGCCCAGCTTCAGCCGCGCCATGCCCGCCGCGACGCGCGCCTGGAACGCCTCGGCCGCGCTCGCCTCCACCAGCAGGCGCGATCCCGCCACGCAGCTCTGCCCCGCGGCCGAGAAGATCGCCGCCTGCGCGCCCTTGGCCGCCGCCGACAGATCCGCATCGGCGAAGACGATGTTGGCCGACTTGCCCCCCAGCTCCAGCACCACGGGCTTCAGCGCCGCGCCCGCCGCCGCCGCCACGCGCCGCCCCGTCGCGGCGGAGCCGACGAAGATCACCTTGGCCACCGCCGGATGCTCGATCGCCGCCTGTCCCGCCGTGGGCCCCAGCCCCGCCAGCACGTTCACCAGCCCCGGCGGCAGGCCCGCCCGCGCCTCGGCCAGCGCGACCAGCGCCAGCGAGGTCAGCGGCGTCAGCTCCGACGGCTTCAGCACCACGCCGTTGCCCGCCGCCAGCGCCGGGGCGATCTGCCATCCGGCGGTGAAGATCGGCGCGTTCCAGGGCGTGATCTGAAACACCACGCCCAGCGGTTCGCGCAGCGTGTAGACGAGATGGCCGCTGGGCACGGGGATCACCTCGCCGTGCCGCTTGTCGGCCCAGCCGGCGTAATAGGCGAACATCTCCGCGACCTTCGCCACCTCCACGCGGCAGTCGCGGATCGGCTTGCCGGCGGACAGCGCCTCCAGCCGCGCCAGCGGCTCGGCGGCCGCCGCGACGACGGCGGAGATGCGCGTCAGCACGGCTCCGCGATCCGCGTGCGGCGTCGCCGCCCAGCCGCGCTGCGCCTCCCGCGCCGCCTCGGCCGCCTGCGCGGCCACGGCGGCGCCCGCGTCGGGATAGGCGATCAGCGGCGCATCCTCGTAGGGGTCGATCAGCTGCACGGTCTCGCCCGCGCCCTCGATCCAGGCGCCGCCTACGCGGCTGCGGACGGCCTCGCCCAGGCCCAGCTCGGCCATCATCTCGCGCAGCAGGTCGGAACGGGTCATGGCAGCCTCGCGATTTCGTTGAAGTCGGCGTCGTCGGGCAGCGTCCCGGCGCTCTCGGCCCAAAGGCGGGCGATGCCTGCGAAGGCGGGCAGGGCGAGGCCGGAGGCCTCGGCCAGCGTCACGGCGAGACCGACGTCTTTGCGCATGAGGCCCATGGAAAAACCGCTGTCGAACGCGCCCGACAGGATCCAGCGCGGGAAATTCACCTCCGACACCGCCGACCGGCCCGACCCGGCATTGATCCCCTCCAGCAGCTTCTCGGGCGGCACGCCCGCCGCCGCGCCCAGGCGCAGCGCTTCGGCCGCCAGCGCCAGGTTCGCCGCGCACAGCATGTTGTTCGCGATCTTCGCCGCATGTCCCGCGCCGGGCCCGCCCACATGCACGCGCTTGCCCGTCAGCCGATCCAGCAACGGCGCGACCCGCGCCGCCGCGCCCTCGTCGCCGCCCAGCAGCATGGTCATCGTGCCGCCGCGCGCGCCCGCCGGCCCGCCGGACACCGGCGCGTCCAGGAACGTCCATCCCTCCGCCCGCGCCCGCGCCGCAAGGGCCTGCGACGTGTCCGGCTCCGACGTCGAGGTGTCGAGCACAACCGTCCCCGCCGCAGGGCTCAGCCCGCCCATCGCCGCGCGCACCGCCGCCGCATGGGGCAGCGAGACGATCAGCGCCTCCGCCGCGCCCAGCGCCGCGGCGTCCTCGGCCACCTCCAGGCCCGCGGCCCGCATCCGCGCCCGCGCCGGCTCGGCCGCGTCCCAGCACAGGGGCGCCTCGCCCGTCTCCGCCAGGCGCAGCGCCATGGCGCCGCCCATGTTTCCGCAGCCCAGGATCGCGGTCTTCATGCGGTCTCCTTCCGAAATTCAGTCGACGTCAGCACGCACAGCACCGCCTGCACGCCGAACACCTCGATCAGCCCCGGCCGCCGTGCCATGCCGATCCGCTCCATCACCTTCAGCGACGCCAGGTTCTCCGGCCGCGCGAAGGCCACCACCTCCGGCAGGTCCAGCACGTCGAAGGCGTAGCGCAGCGCCGCGCGCGCCCCCTCCACCGCATAGCCGCGGCCCTGCGCCGTCGGGTCGAGCGCGTAAAGCACCTCGGTCCGGTCCTGGAACTCCGCCACCCGGCGCAGGCCCAGATGGCCGATCAGCCGGCCCGTCGCCGCCTCCACCGCCGCCCAGGGCCCATAGCCGACCTCGTCCCACAGCGCCGCGAAGGCGGGAACCAGCGCCGCCGCCTTCTCGGCCCCCTCGGCGGCCCCAGCCTCGCCGCCCGCCAGAAAGCGGGCCACGGCGGGCTGGGAGCGGATGGCCGCGTAGGCGGGCTCGTCGGCAGGTTCGAAGGGCCGCAGCACGAGGCGAGCGGTCCGGACGACGCGCGGGGGGGCTTCCGTCATGGGGGCTCTGCGGTGCTAGGGTCCTCGCGACGAAGCTTAACGAGGAAACGCCGATGCGCGCCATGGTCTCCGCCGCCCAGCCCGAAGCCACCGAGGCCGCGCTCGACGTCCTCGACGCCGGCGGCAACGTGGTCGACGCCGCCATCGCCGGCGCCCTGGTGCAGACCGCCGTGGACCCGCAGATGTGCGGCATCGCCGGCTTCGGCTCCTGCCACCTGCATCTGGCCGACGGGACGCATGCGATCGTCGATTTCCATGGCCGCGCGCCCAGGGCCGCGACGCCGGACATGTGGGAGACGCTGCTGATCCGCGAATCCGACGACGGCTTCGGCTTCATTCTGGAGGGCGCGGTGAACGAGGTCGGGCACCAGTCGGTCTCCACCCCCCTCACCCTGCGCGCCTTCGACGACGTGCTGAACCGCTGGGGCACGACGACGCTCGCGCAGGCCATCCAGTCCGCCATCGCCTATTGCGAAGACGGCTTCGCCGTCCGCCCCCATGTCTACAATTACTGGAACCGCCCCTCCGAATGCGGCCGCATCCCCGGCCTGCGCAGTCAAAGCCAGCTGCCCGCCACCGCCGCCATCTACCTCAAGCCCGACGGCACGACGCCCCGCGTGGGCGAGATCCTGCGCAACCCCGACATGGGCCGCACCTATCGCCGCATCGCCGAGGGCGGCGTCGAGGCGTTTTATCGGGGCTCCATCGCGCAGGAGATCGCAGCCGACTTCGCCGCCCATGGCGGCCTGTTGACCGCCGAGGACCTGGCCGAGTGCGCGAGCGAAGAGAACGCCCCGCTTTGGACCACCTACCGTGGCAAGCGCGTCGCCACGAACCACCCGCCCGGCGGCGGGCTGGTGCTGGCGGTCATGCTCAACATCCTGCAGCGCTTCGACCTGGCGGCCATGGGCCACAACTCGCCCGACTACATCGCGACCGTGGCCGAAGCGATGAAGATCGCGACGGTCGAAAAGGACCAGCGCATGGGCGACCCCAAATTCTTCGACATCCCCTACGAGGAATTGCTGTCCGACGCCTACGCCGACCGCATGGCGGAGCGCATCAAGCGCGGCGAGAAAACCCCCGTGCCGCGCATGAATTCCGGCTACGTGCCCACGGACACCACGCATATCTGCGTGGCCGACGGGCTGGGGAACTGCGTGACCATGACCCACACGCTCGGCGCCTCCTCGGGCGTCGTCACGCCGGGCCTGGGGTTCATGTACAACAACTCCATGGCCGTCTTCGATCCGCGCCCGGGCCGCACGCATTCCGTCGCGCCGGGCAAGGCGCGCTTCACCGCCCTCTCCCCCACCATAGTCTTCGACGGCGACGCGCCGATGCTGCTGCTCGGCGCCCCCGGCGGCACCACCATCACGATGGGCAACCTGCAGGCGATCCTGAACGTGATCGACTTCGGCATGGACGCGCAGCAGGCCGTCGCCGCGCCGCGCTTCACCGCCACCTCGGACCGGATCGAGCTGACCAACCGCATCCTGCGCCGGACGGAGCGCGCGCTGCAGGATCGCGGCTACCCGACCCTGCGCCACCCGTTCAGCTACATGCGCCCCTCGGTGCACGCCATCCGCATCGTGGACGGCCGGCTCGACGGCGGCGCCGACCCGTCCTCCGACGGGCTGGCGGCCGGGATCTGACGCGCTCACGCGAGGGCGGCGTGGAACCGGCGCGACACGGCGTCGACATAGACCTCCACGCCGCGCTTGATGTCCGCCGCGTCGGTGTCCTCGGTCCAATGGTGGCTGACCCCGCCGATGGAGGGGACGAACAGCATGGCCGAGGGCAGATGCGGCTGGATCATCTGCGCGTCATGCGCGCCGGCCGAGGGCATGTGCCGCCAGCGCCCGGGCACGATCGCCTCCGCCGCCTCGGCCAGGTGGCCGCGCAGCTCCTCGTCCATGCGCGCGGGAATGTTGCGCCCCACGATCTCCAGCCGGATCGCGCAGGGCGACGCGGCGTCCGCCTCCGCGATCACCTCCGCCAGCCGCGCATGCATGCGCTCCAGAACCTCCAGCTCGCAGTCGCGATGCTGGAACCACAGCTCGCCATATCCGGGGATCACCGACGGCGCGTTGGGGTCCAGCACCACGCGCCCGGCGGTCCAGACGCTGTCCGGCCCCGCAACGCCCGGAAACGCGTCCTCCAGCCGCCGCCAGACCTCCAGCAGCGCCTTGGCCGCATCCTTGCGCGCGGTCATCGACGTGGCCCCGGCGTGGTTCTGCTCCCCCACGGCGACGATGCGATACTGCCAGATCGCGACGATGGAGGTGACGACGCCCACCGTCAGCCCCTCCGCCTCCAGCCGCGGCCCCTGCTCGATATGCGCCTCGAAGAAGGCCAGGTAGCGCGACGGGTCCAGCCGCGCGCGCGCCACGTCGGCCAGCCCCGCCGCCGCCAGATGATCGCGCAGCGGCCCGCGGCCCGACCGGCACTCGGCCCGGTCGATGTCCTCCTCGCTCAGCTTGCCGGTCAGCGACTTGGAGCCGAAGAAGGACCCGAAATGACCCTCCTCGTCGGCGAAGGCGCAGACGTCCACGGCGCAGCCCGCCGCCGACAGCGCCGGGTCCTCCGCCACCGCCCGCGCCGCCTCCAGCGCATAGATCACGCCCAGCGCGCCATCCAGCCAGCCGGCCTCGTTCTGGCTCTCGATATGCGAGCCCGCCAGGATCCGCGGCCCGTCCCCCGGCGCCGCCGACACGACGTTGGCGATGCCGTCCACATGCGCCTCATGGCCCAGCGCGCGCAGCTGCCCGCACAGCCATTCGCGGCTGACCATGTCCTCCTTGGACAGCGTCGGGCGGTGCACGCCGGTCTTGTAGGCGCCGATTCGGCGAAGGCCCTGAAGCTCCGCCAGCGCGCGCTCCGCATTCGCCTTCGCCATGCCCCGTCCTCCTTGATTCTCAATAGCATGCCGCAGCTGCACAATCCTTGCGCCGTTGCCCACGGGGTCTGCAAGCGTTTTGGGCGCTATTTCCACGGCGCCCAAAATTCAGGGTTTGACCTAGGGGCGAACCGAAGCAAATGTCTTCAAAGACGATTGGTCCGGACAAAAGACGCGCGCCGCAAGCGCTGGCCGGGCCGCATGCTCACCACAGCAGGGAGATCTCCGCATGAGACTCATGAAACTCGCCGCCATGGGGGCCGCCGCGTCCCTGATGGCCTCCTCGGCCCTCGCCGGGCCGGATGACGACAGCCTCGTCGTGGCCTGGGGATCCACCGGCCCGATCGAGAACGTCGACAATTACTTCAACACCAACCGCACGGGCATCTGGTTCTCGCGCATGGTGTGGGACCAGCTGATCTACCGCGATCCCGCGACGTTCGAGTTCCAGCCCCTGCTCGCCACCGCGTGGGAGCAGACCAGCCCGACCACCTGGCGCTTCACCCTGCGCGAGGGCGTGACGTTCCACAACGGCGAGCCGTTCGACGCGGACGACGTCGTGTTCACGATGAACTGGATCTCCGACCCCGCCAACGGCGTGAAGGTCCAGCGCAACGTCAACTGGATCGAGAAGGCCGAGAAGGTCGACCAGTACACGGTCGACATTCACATGAAGGCCCCCTTCCCCCAGGCCTTCGAATTCCTGTCGGGCCCGCTGACCATCTACCCCAACGAATACTACGCCGAGGTCGGCCCCGAGGGCATGCATGAGAAGCCCGTCGGCACCGGCCCGCTGATGGCCGAGTCGATCAAGACCGCCGAAGAGTACGTGCTGGTCAAGAACCCCGACTACACCTGGGGCTCGCCCAAGGGCGAGGCGCAGGTCGAGAAGATCGTCGTGCGCGAGATCGCCGACGTGCAGACCCAGATCGCCGAGCTTCTGGCCGGCGGCATCGACATCACCGCCGACATCACCGCGGACCATGTCGAGCAGATCGGCGGCGTGCCGGGCTTCTCGGCGCTGCAGGCGGGCACGATGCGCACCGGCTACATCGGCTTCGACGCCGCCGGCCGCGGCGATTTCGAACCGACCACCAAGCTCGAGGTCCGCAAGGCGATGGCCCACGCCATCGACCGCGAGGCCCTGGTCGCCAACCTGATCCGCGGCGACGCCCGCGTGATCCACACGCCCTGCTTCCCCACGCAGTTCGGCTGCGACGAGGAAGTGGCCGTCAAGTGGGACTACGACCCCGAGAAGGCCAAGGCGCTGCTGGCCGAGGCCGGCTATGCCGACGGCTTCGACATCGAGTTCTACACCTTCCGTCCCGCCGACTGGGCCGAGGCGATCATGGCCGATCTGGCGCAGGTGGGCATCAACGCCACCCTGACCAAGATGCCCTACTTCGCCCTGCGCGATAAGCAGCGGAACGAGGGCACGACCCCGATGTTCCTCATGGACTGGGGCTCCTACTCCATGAACGACATGTCGGCGATCACCTCGCACTTCTTCAAGCAGGGGCCCGACGACTTCGCCATGGACGACGAGGTCGCCGGCTGGCTCGAAGAGGGCGACACCTCGGTCGACCCGCAGGTGCGCCGCGCGGCCTACGCCAAGGCCATCGAGAAGATCACCGGCGAGGTCTACTGGCTGCCGATGTTCAACCACGTGCGCAACTACGCCATGAACGAGCAGCTGGAATTCATCCCCTACCAGGATGAGATCCCCCGTTTCTGGCAGTACGGCTGGGGCGGCTGACGCCCCTTCGCCTTCGGGCGCGGCCCCCGCCGCGGGGCCGCGCCCGTTTTCGTTTCCGCCCCGCCACGCCCGTCGGATTCCCCTGACCCTCCCGGGAGGCTCGCGATGCTCGCCTACGCGCTGAAGCGCACCTTCGCCGCGTTTCTGATCCTGATCGTCGTCTCGGCGCTCACCTTCTCGCTGAGCCACCTGTCCGCGAACCCGGCCCTGACCATCGGCGGGGCCCAGGCCTCCGAAGAGGACATCCAGGCGATCATCGAGCTCTACGGCTTCGACCGTCCGATCTACGTCCAGTACTTCGACTGGGCGCTCAGCGCGCTGCAGGGCGATTTCGGCACCAGCTACCACTACGGTCAGCGCGTGTCCGAGATGATCGCCGGGCGCATCGGCACCACCATGACGCTGGGCGTGCTCGCCATACTCTTCGCCCTGATCGTCTCGATCCCGCTGGGCGTGTTGGCGGCGATGAAGCCCAACTCCATCCTCGACCGCGTCGCGCTGACCATCGCCGTCTTCGGCCAGGCGCTGCCCACCTTCTGGTTCGCGCTGATGATGATCATCGTGCTGGGCGTCTGGTATCGGGTGCTGCCGATCTCCGGCAATTCCAGCTGGCTCAACTTCGTCATGCCCACCATCGCGCTGGGCTACTACGCCACGCCCGCGCTGATGCGCCTGACCCGCGCCGGCATGATCGAGGTGCTGGGCTCCGACTACATCCGCACCGCGCGCGCCAAGGGGCTCAGCCCCACGGTGGTCCTCTTCAAGCATGCGCTGCGCAACGCCATCATCCCCGTGGTGGCGCTGGCCGCCGTCTGGTTCGGCTTCATGCTCGGCGGGTCGATCGTCATCGAGACGATCTTCAACCTCAAGGGCATCGGCTGGCTCAGCTACGACGCGCTGCTGCGCTCCGACCTGCCGGTGGTGCAGGCCATCGTGCTGATCTTCGCCAGCTTCTACGTGGTCCTGACCCTGGCGTCGGACCTGCTCAACGCGTGGCTCGACCCGCGCATCTCCGTGCGCTGAGGAGGACCGGACCATGACCGACGCCGCTCAGGAGCCCGGAGCCTTCGCCGATCGAAAGGGCGCCGCCTTCGCCCCGGCCCCCACCCTCGGCGGGCGCACCCATCAGGAGATCGTGGACGAGGTGCTCGAACCCTCGCCCATGTCCAAGCTGCGCAAGCGCATCTTCAAGAACCAGTCCTTCATGGTCGGCGCGGTCATCATCCTGACCATCGTCGCCGTGGCCCTGCTGGCGCCGTTTCTGGCGCCGCACGACCCGCTGGAAACCAACCTCGCCAACCGCCTCCAGAACCCGTTCTGGCACGACGTCAAAACGATGGACGAACACCCCCTCGGCACCGACAAGGTCGGCCGCGACTACCTCTCGCGCCTGATCTACGGCGCCCAGGTCAGCCTGCTGATCGGCTTCTCCTCCATGCTGATCTCCGGCTTCATCGGCACCACCATGGGCGTGTGCGCCGGCTATTTCGGCGGCCGCGTCGACATGGTGGTGAACTTCATCATCAACACCCGCCTCGCCATGCCGGTGTTCCTGGTGGCCATGGCCGCCGTCGTCGCGTTCGGCGCTTCGCTCACCGTGGTGATCCTGGTGCTGGGATTGTTCCTGTGGGACCGCTTCGCCGTGGTCATGCGCTCGATCACCATGCAGGCGCGCGATCTGGACTACGTGAAGGCCGCCCGCGCCATGGGCTGCTCCACCCCCTACATCATCGTGCGCGAGATCTTTCCGAACGTCATCGGCTCCCTCACCGTCGTCGCGACGGTGGAGATGGCCAACGCCATCCTGCTGGAGGCGGCGCTGTCCTTCCTCGGCTTCGGCGTGCAGGCGCCGACCCCCTCCTGGGGCCTGATGCTGAACGAGGGGCGCGAATTCATGTTCTTCTCCCCCTGGCTGCTGGCCCTGCCCGGCGCCTGCCTGTTCTTCCTCGTGCTGGCCATCAACCTCTTCGGCGACGGCCTGCGCGACGTGACGCTGGAGCGCGAACGATGAGCCAGCCCGTCCTCGAGGTCGAAAACCTCCGCGTCGACATCCCCGTCTCCGCCGGATTGCTGCACCCCGTCCGCGGGCTCAGCTTCTCCGTCGCCAAGGGCGAGACGCTGTGCATCGTCGGCGAAAGCGGCTGCGGCAAGTCCCTGACCTCCCTCGCCCTCATGGGCCTCCTGCCCAAGACCGCGATCCGCACCGCCGACAAGCTGGAGTTCCGCGGCGAAGACATCCGCATGCATTCCGAGCGGAAGATGTCGAACCTGCGCGGCGGCGCCATGTCGATGATCTTTCAGGAGCCGATGACCTCGCTGAACCCCGCCTACACCATCGGGAACCAGCTGATGGAGGTCTACAACCGCCACATCTCCCGCTCCAAGTCGGAGGCGCGCGACCGCGCCGTCTACCTGCTGGAAAAGGTCGGCATCTCCTCCGCCGCCTCGCGCCTCGGCCAGTATCCGCACCAGCTCTCGGGGGGCCTGCGCCAGCGCGTCATGATCGCCATGTCCCTGATGTGCGGGCCGGAGCTCATCATCGCCGACGAGCCCACCACCGCCCTCGACGTCACCATCCAGGCGCAGATCCTGCATCTCCTGGCGGAGCTTCAGGCCGAGTTCGACATGGGCCTGATCCTCATCACCCATGACCTCGGCATCGTCGCGCGCATCGCCGACAAGGTGCAGGTCATGTACGCCGGAAAGACGGTCGAGGAAGGCCCCTGCGCCGACATCTTCGACACCCCCATGCATCCCTACACCCAAGGGCTGCTGCGCTGCATCCCCGTGCCGGGCAAGACCCGGCGGGGCGAACGCCTCGGCTCCGTCCCCGGCGTCGTGCCCAGCCTGGTGGGCGACCTCAAGGGCTGCATGTTCCGCAACCGCTGCCCGCACGCCGCCGAAAGCTGCACCGCCGGCAACATGGAGCTGCATGCCGAAGGCGGCCACGCCCATGCCTGCCTGCGCCCGCTGGCCGACCGCGCGGCCGAGATGGAGGCCGCCCAATGAGCCTTGCCGAACCCCTGCCCGGCGCCGCCCCCGCCGCGCCGCGCGGCCTCACGCCGCCGCCCGCGCTCGAAACCCGCGACGTGACCTGCGTCTTCCAGGTCTCCCAGGGCTTCATGAAGGGCAAAAAGCCCCTGCGCGCGGTCAACGGCGTCTCGCTCAAGGTGCCCAAGGGCCAGGTCGTCGGCCTCGTCGGCGAATCCGGCTGCGGCAAGTCCACCCTCGCCTCGATCCTGCTGGGCCTGCAGGCCCCCACCGACGGCGACGTGCGCTATTCGGGCGAAAGCGCCCTGGGCTTCAGCCGCAAGCAGGTGGCCCGGCGCATCCAGCCGATCTTTCAGGACCCCTACTCGTCCCTGAACCCCACCAAATCCATCCGCTCCATCGTCTCGCAGCCCCTGCGCATCCACGAGGTCGGCGATCCGGGTCAGTGGGACCGGCAGGTGGACGAGATGCTCGAACTCGTGGGCCTGCCCAAGCGCGTCGCCGGCTCCTTCCCCTCCCAGCTTTCGGGCGGTCAGCGCCAGCGCGTCGCTATCGCCCGCGCCCTCATCATGCGGCCGGAGATCGTGATCTGCGACGAGCCGACCTCCGCCCTCGACGTCTCGGTGCAGTCGCAGATCCTCAACCTGCTGCAGGACCTCAAGGACGAGCTCGGCCTCACCTACCTGCTGATCTCCCACAACCTCGCCGTGGTGCAGCACATGGCCGACCGCGTCGCCGTCATGTATCTGGGCCGCATCGTCGAGGAGGGGCCCGCCGACGCCCTCTTCAAGGCCCCCGCGCATCCCTACACCCGCGCGCTCCTCGACTCGGTCCTCACCCCCGATCCCAGCCTCGGCGTGCCCGACACGCATCTGGGCGCGGTGTTCCCCAACCCGATCAACCCGCCCTCCGGCTGCAGCTTCCACCCCCGCTGCGTCAAGTGCATGGACCTGTGCAGAACCCAGGCGCCCGCCCCCGCGATCCGCGCCGATCACATGGCCGAATGCCACCTCGCGGCGGAGGACGCCGCGTGAAGGTCTTCATCGCCTGTCTGGGGACGGAGACGAACTCCTTCTCCGCCATGCCCACCGGCTGGACCAATTTCCAGGAGACCATGCTCTACCGCGGCGACGCCACCGCGCATGAGGCGACGACCTTCTCCCTGCCCATGCATGTCTGGCGCAAGGCGGCCGAGGAACGGCAGGCCCAGGTGGTCGAAAGCATCGCCGCCTTCGCCCAGCCCGCCGGTCCCACCGTCCGCGGCGTCTACGAGGGCCTGCGCGACGAGCTTCTGGCCGACCTTAAGGCCGCCCTGCCCGTCGACATCGTGCTTCTGTCGATGCACGGCGCCATGACCGCCGACGGCTATCTCGACTGCGAGGGCGACCTGCTCGCCCGCTGCCGCGAGATCGTCGGCCCCGACGTCGTCATCGGCGGGGAGCTGGATCTGCACTGCTCTATCACGCCCAAGATGACCGAGGCCGCCGACGCCCTCGTCCTCTTCAAGGAATACCCCCATATCGACGTGGGCGAGCGCGCGCAGGAGCTCTTCGACATCTGCGCCGCCGCCCAGGCGGGCGAGGCCCGGCCGGTCATGGCCGTGCACGACCTCAAGATGATCAACATGTGGCGCACGCCGGTCGAACCGGTGAAGGGCTTCGTGGCCGAGATGCAGGCGGCCGAGGGTCGGGGCGGCGTCCTCTCCGTCTCCTTCGCCCACGGCTTTCCCTGGCAGGACGTGCCCGACAACGACGCCAAGATGCTCGTCATCGCCGACGGCGACGTCGACCTCGCCCGCTCCACCGCCAGGGCCTTCGGCGACAAGGTCTGGAACATGCGCCACGAAACGGCGCCGCAGCTGACCACGGTCGACGAGGCGCTCGACGCCGCACAGGCCGGCCCCGGCCCCGTGGTCCTCGCCGACGTCTCCGACAATGCAGGCGGCGGCGCGCCCTCGGACAGCACCTTCATCCTGCGCGCCGCGCTCGACCGCGGCGATCAGGGCCTGCTCATCGGCTATTTCTGGGACCCCGTCGCGGTGCGCTTCTGCGAAGAAGGGGGCGAGGGCGCGACCCTCGACCTGCGCGTCGGCGGCAAATGCGGCCCCGCCTCCGGCGATCCGGTGGACGTGACCGCCACCGTGCGCGCCATCCGCCACGACATGATGCAGACCTTCGGCTCGGCCAAGATGGGCATGGGCACGGCCGTCTGGCTCAGCACCGACAAGGGCGTCGACCTGATCCTGACCTCCAAGCGCACGCAGGTCTTCCACCCCGACGGCATGCAGGGCCTGGGCATCGACCCGACCGGCTACAAGGGCGTGGTGGTCAAATCCATCCAGCACTTCTACGCCGGCTTCGCGCCCCTCGCCGCGCAGGTGATCTACGTGGACGCGCCCGGCGCCATCCCGAGGGACTTCGCCAACATCCCCTTCCAGCGCTTCGACGCGCCCTACTGGCCCAAGGTCGAGGCGCCCTAGGCCGCCCCCGACCCCGCGCGCCGACCCGACCCGACCCCGCGCCCCGGCCCCTCAGCCGTCGCCGCCCCGCCGGATCTCGAACACGCAGGCCGTCTCCCCCGGCTGCGCGCCGCAGCGCAGCTCCCGGCAGCGGCAATCGTCGGCCGCCAGCGCGCGGTAAAGCCGCTCGAACACCGCCGCATGCCACCGGCACAGCGGCGCGGCCGCGCGCTCGCCCCGCACCATGGGGTTGTCGTGCACGACCAGGCGCCAGGCCCCCTGCGCCTCGAACCGGCCCGACCCGGCGAACGTCCAGGCATGCCGCGCGATGGCCCGCGCCAGCAGCGGCGCGGCCAGCCGCGCGGGCGCCGCCCGCAGCAGCGCCTGCGCCCGCGGCGGGATGCGATGCGCCAGGATGTAGTCGGCGGTGCGCCGCCCCGCCTCGGCGCCCCAATCGGCGGCCTCCCGCGGCCGCCGGGCGCGC
>JBCBYE010000230.1:0-6615 GCA_039816075.1 Pseudomonadota bacterium
GCCCGCCTCGGCGGCGTCGAAGAAACAGGTCAGCGTCTCCAGCACCGCCTGCGGATGCGTGACCGGGCTCAGATGTCCCGCGCCTTCGATGCGACGTCGGCGGGCCTGGGGCAGCAGCTCCTGCACCCGGTCCAGCACGGCCGAGGCGGAGGGCTGCGTCTCGGCTCCGTTGATCAGCATCGCGGGCATGGCGAGGCCGGCGATCTCCGCCTCCGTCGCCTGTCCGGGCGGACGGGCGTTGACCATGGGGAAATCGGGCACGAGGTGCTCGAGGCAGCGGGCGGCGTAGGCCTGTCCGTCCGGTCCCAGGGCCTCGTAGCCGCCCGGGGCGCCCCAGGCCTCGACGAAGATCCTGGCGGCGGTCTGCCAGTCGCCGCGGGCGCCCAGATCGGACATGCGCGCGTTGAACTCCCGCTCCGCCGCGCTCCCCGCGGGACGGCCGGCGCGGTCGAGCAGGAAGAACCACACGGGCTCGATCAGCGTCAGCGACGCGCAAAGCTCCGGCCGGGCGATGGCCAGCCGGCCCAGCGTGGCGCCGCCGAGGCTGAGGCCGACCAGGTGCGCCGGTCGACCGAAGCGCTCCGCCAGCACGGCGCAGGCGTCGCGCGCGAAGAGCTGCAGGAACTCCCCCTCCGGCGGCGGGTCGCTGCGGCCATGGCCGGGCATGTCCAGCGCGATGACCGGCCGCGTCGCCGACAGCTGGGCGATGATCGGCTTCCACAGACCCGAATGCGCCAACGAGCAGTGCGCCAGCAGCACCGGCGTTCCCGGTCGTCCGACGCCCTCCTCGCGAAAGACGACGGTCGACCCGCGCAGCGCGATCTGGGGCATCAGGCCTCTCCCGCGGCCAGCCGGCCGAGATGGTCGTCGAGATACTCCAGCCGATCCTGCCCCCAGAACCGTTCCTCGCCAACGATGTAGAACGGCGCGCCGAAGACGCCGCGTTCGATGGCCTCCGCGGTGTTGGCGTCGAAGATCGCCTGGGCGTCGGGGCCGGGTTCGCGGGCGAGCGCGGGATCCAAGCCGGTCGCCTCCAGGGCCGAGGCCACGACGTCGGGATCGGCGACGTCCTTCTCCTCGGCCCAGCAGGCGCGGCCAAGCGCCAGCACGGCCGCGCCCAGATCGCCGCCGCCCGCCTGCGAGGCGGCGCACAGCGCCAGCATCGAGGGGCCCTGGTCCGTGGGCCAATGGGCCGGGTGCACGTTCAGCGGCCGGCCGCGACGCCGAGCGATGCGCGGCAGCTCCTGCAGGCGATACTCCTGTCGCTGCCAGGGCCGCTGGAGCAGGGGCACGCCGCCCGAGGCGGCGAAGATCCGCGCGAAATCCGCCGGCTTCCAGACCAGCTCCGCGCCATGCTTTTCGGCGATGCGGACGGGTTCGTCGCCCGCCAGGTAAACGAAGGGCGACAACGTGGTGCAGTAGCAGTCGATGCGCATCCGGCCCTCCCGCGCCAGATCCTTGAGGGAGCCGAAGCATGGCGCCGCCGCGGCCCGAGGCAAGCCGTTGTTTCGTCTCGAAACGCGCCTCTTGCAACGCCCGCCGACCGCGTCGCCCGCCCGCTTGCCCGTCGCCGCCTTTGCCGTCCAACGCCCGGCCGTCCCCTTGTCCGCCCGCCCGCCCGCCCTTTGCTTCGCCCCGGTCCGGTGCTACGCCCCCAGCGCGCGGCCGGCGGCGTCCCGGACCGCGCACGAGGCGGGTCAGGCGCCGCGCCGGAGGGGCCGATGAAAGCCGACATCAACCTCAAGCTCATCGCGGGCAATTCCAACAAACCGCTCGCCCAGGCGATCGCGCGGCGCATGAGCGTCTATCGCGGTCTGCCGGTGGAGCTGGCCAATGCCCGAGTGGAGCGGTTCAACGACAAGGAGATCTTCGTCGAGATCTTCGACAACGTGCGGGGCGAGGACGTCTTCATCCTGCAATCCACCTGCAAGCCGGCCAACGACAACCTGATGGAGCTGCTGATCATCGCCGACGCCCTGCGGCGCAGCTCCGCGCAGCGCATCACCGCCGTCGTCCCCTATTTCGGTTATGCGCGGCAGGATCGGCGCACCGCGGCGCGCACGCCTATTTCGGCCAAGCTGGTCGCCAACCTGATGTCCAACGCGGGCATCGACCGGATCCTGACGATGGATCTGCACTCCGGCCAGATCCAGGGCTTCTTCGACCTGCCGGTGGACAACCTCTACGCCTCGCCCGTCTTCGCCATGGACATCCAGCACCAGTTCCGCGGGCGCATGGACGACCTGATCGTCGTCTCGCCCGACGTGGGCGGGGTGGCCCGCGCGCGGGAGCTGGCCAAACGCCTCGGCCTCGGCCTCGCCATCGTCGACAAGCGCCGCGGCGCGCAGGGCGAGGTGGAGGCGATGACGGTCATCGGCGACGTCAAGGACCGCACCTGCATCATCATCGACGACATCGCCGACACCGCCGGCACCCTGGTCAAGGCGGCCGAGCATCTGCGGGACGAGGGCGCCACGGGCGTGCACGCCTACATCTCCCATGGCGTGCTGTCGGATCCGGCCGTGACGCGCGTCGGCGGCTCCGCCCTCGAAAGCCTGGTGGTGACCGACTCCATACCGCTGCCCGAAGGGGTGGAGGCCGCGCCGAACATCCGCGCCGTTTCCATCGCGCCGATGCTGGCGCAGGCGATCCTGAACGTCGCCAACCACACCTCGGTCAGCTCGTTGTTCCACGAGGAAACGCTGCAGCCGATCTACGAGGCGTTCTACCGCTTCGATTGAGCGTCGCCCGCAGGGGCCCGCATGGCCGCGGCCAGCGGCGCCGCGGCCAGCAGCGTCAGCAGCGCCGCGATGGCGAAGGGGGCGCCGGGCAGGTGCAGCGGCGCGTCCGCAGCGGTCATCAGGGTGAAGGCGCCGCCGAAGATCAGCGGCGCGAGCACGCTGGTGACCCCCTGCAGCGATCCCACGACGCCCTGCAGCCGCCCCTGCACGTCGGAGGGCGCCCGCCCGCTCATAAGCCCGTTGATCGCCGGTCCCGTCACGATCCCCACGGCCAGCAGCGGCAGCGAGGCGTACACGATCCACGGCCCCGGCGGCCAGACCAGCAGCGTCATGGTGATGACGTTCGCGGCGATGCCGATCAGGATCGTGCCGGATTCCCTGAACCGCTTCAGCATCCATCGGATCAGCAGGCCTTGGCCCAGCGCCATGGCCACCCCCACGGCGGCGAGCGACGCTCCGATCTCCCCCGGCGTCCAGCCGAACTGCGCCAGGGCGTAGTAGCTCCAGATCGCCGGATAGACGCTGTGCGCGAGCGAGTAGACCGCCATCGCCGCCAGCAGCCAGCCCAGGCCCGGCAGCCGCGCGGCGTCGCGCAGGGCGCGGAACGGGTCCAGCCTGTTCAGATCCACCGGGCGACGGCGGGATTTCGGCAGGCTCTCCGGCAGAACGAACAGGCCGAAGGCCATGTTGAGCCCCGCCAGGATCGCCGCCGCGACGAAGGGCGCCCTCGGCCCCAGCTCTCCCAGCAGCCCGCCGATGGCCGGACCGAAGACGAAGCCGATGCCGAAGCCCGCGCCGACCAGCCCGAAATTCGCCGCGCGCTTCTCGGGCGGGGAGACGTCGGCGAGGTAGGCGTTGGCGGTGGAATAGGTCGCCGCGCAGGTTCCCGCGACGATCCGCGTGAGGAACAGCAGCCATAGCGTGCTCGCCAGCGACATCACGATGTAGTCGATGCAGAGCGCGCCGAGGCTCATCAGCAGCACCGGACGTCGGCCGAAGCGGTCCGAAAGTCCGCCCATCAGCGGGCTGACGAGAAAGGTCATGCCCGCATAGACGAAGCTGAGCAGCGCGCCCCACCAGGCCGCGTCGGAGACGCCGACGCCGGCCACGTCGCGCAGCAGCTCGGGCATGACCGGCAGGATCAGGCCGATGCCCATAGCGTCGATGGCGATGGTGCCGATGATGAAGAAGGCGGCCGCCGGCCGCGCGCCCTCGGCCGCCTTGCGCGGCTCGGCGGCCGAAGAAGACCCCGTATCCGCTCCGGGGCGCTCGGCATCCGTGGCCATCGCTGGTCCTCTCTTCAACGCCCGTGCACAGTCGCGCGGACGACCCCGGCCGTAAAGCCCCGTCGACGCCGGGCGCCCGGCCGGCCGCGGTCCTGCGCGGGACGCGGATCGAGGACCGCTCGCGCGCCGCCTCGCAGGTCGGCGCCCGGCCTTGCCCGCGCGGGCGATTCGCTGTATCGGCTGCGCTCCGCCCGGCGGCCGCGTCGCCGGGCCCTTCATATCATTCAGCCCGGCCGCGCGCGCCGGCGCCCGCGCCCGAGGACGACCGCCATGAAGAGCGACATCCATCCCGAGTACCACCTGGTCGACGTCAAGCTGGTCGACGGCACCATCGTGCAGATGAAGTCCACCTTCGGGGCGGAGGGCGACACGATCACCCTCGACATCGACCCCTCGGTGCACCCCGCTTGGACCGGCGGCGGCACCCGCCTGATGGACACCGGCGGCCGCGTGTCGAAGTTCAACAAGAAGTTCGGCGGCCTCGAGTTCTGATCCGCCGGCGGGGCTCGCCCGCCGCATCGGCATCCGACGCAAACGCCCGCTCCGGGAGCATCCCGGGGCGGGCGTTTCGCATCGAGGCCCTCGCCCGCCCGACGCGGGCCGCGACGGATGGAACCCGCGCGCCCGACCGCCCTTCCCCCCGGCCGCGCCTCGGTCTATCCCCAAGGCCTTCGGGCGCAGGAGGGGGGATCGCGGCGCGCATGGCTCATGTCATCGTCACCGGCAATGAAAAGGGCGGCTCGGGCAAATCCACCACGGCCATGCACATCCTCGTGGCCCTCGCCCGGACGGGCCGCGCGGTCGGGGCGCTCGACCTCGACCTGCGTCAGACCACGCTCTTCCGCTACCTCGAAAACCGCGAGGCCTTCGCCCGCCGCTCCGGCCAAGGCCTGCCGGGCGCGCGCATGGTCCGCCTCGCCCCCTCGGACCTGCGCGACCGCGTCGCGGCGGAGCAGGAGGAGGAGGCGCGCTTCTCCGCCGCCCTCGCCGATCTCGACGCCGATTGCGATTACATCGTCATCGACTGCCCCGGCTCCGACAGCTTCTACGCGCAGATGGCCCATGCCGCGGCCGACACGCTGATCACGCCGATCAACGACAGCCTCGTCGACTTCGACCTGCTGGCGCGCATGGATCCGGAGACCGGCAAGATCCTGGGCCCCTCGATCTACTCGGAGATGGTTTGGAAGGCGCGGCAGCTCCGCTCCCAGGCGGGGCTCTCGCCCCTCGACTGGATCGTCATCCGAAACCGCGTCTCCACCCTCAACGCCCGCAACAAGCGGCGCGTGGGCGACGCGGTGGAGCAGCTGTCCAAGCGCATCGGCTACCGCGTGGCGCCTGGGTTTTCCGAACGGGTGATCTTCCGCGAGATGTTCCTCAACGGCCTCACCCTGCTGGATCTGCGCGAGCAGGGATTTTCGTTCAGCATGTCTCATGTTGCGGCGCGCCAGGAAATCCGCGACCTGATCGGCGCGCTCAACCTGCCGGAGGCGGCGGAAGCCGTCTGACCCGGCGCAGCCCGAGGGATCGTCCATGCGCATCACCATGATCGGCACCGGCTATGTGGGCCTGGTCTCCGGCGTCTGCTTTTCCGATTTCGGGCACGAGGTGGTCTGCGTCGACAAGCTGACCGCGAAGGTGGAGACCCTGCGCCGGGGCGAAACGCCGATCTACGAGCCGGGGCTCGAGGATCTGATGCGCCGCAACGTGGAGGCCGGGCGTCTGAGCTTCACCGACGCCCTCGCCGAAGGGGTGGAGGGGGCGGAGGCCGTGTTCATCGCCGTCGGCACGCCCACGCGCCGCGGCGACGGGCATGCCGACCTCTCCTACGTTTACGCCGCCGCGCGGGAGCTGGCGGACGTGGTGCAGGACGGCTGCGTCGTCGTCACCAAGTCCACCGTGCCCGTGGGCACCAACCGCGAGGTCGCCCGCGTCATCGCCCAGCGTCTGTCCGAGACCGGGCGCGACGTGCGCATCGAGATCGCGTCAAACCCCGAATTCCTGCGCGAGGGCGCCGCGATCGAGGATTTCATGCGGCCCGACCGCGTGGTCGTGGGCGTGGAGACCGAGGCGGCGGAGGCGGTGATGCGTGAGATCTACCGCCCGCTCAGCCTGCGCGAGTCGCCCGTGATGGTCACCAGCCTGGAGAGCGCGGAGATCATCAAATACGCCGCCAACGCCTTTCTCGCCACGAAGATCACCTTCATCAACGAGATCGCCGACCTGTGCGAGCGCGCCGGAGGCGACGTGAAGGCCGTCGCCAAGGGCATCGGCATGGACGGGCGCATCGGCTCCAAGTTTCTGCATGCCGGACCGGGCTATGGCGGGTCCTGCTTTCCCAAGGACACGATCGCGCTGGCGCGCACCGGGCAGGACTTCAACGCGCCCATGCGCATCGTCGAGACGGTCATCGACGTCAACGACCGGCGCAAACGGCGCATGGTCGAGAAGATCGAGGACGCGCTGGGCGGCGGTCTGAACGGCAAGCGCATCGCCGTGCTGGGCGTCACGTTCAAGCCCAACACCGACGACATGCGCGAAAGCCCCTCGCTGGTCGTCGTCCCCTCGCTGGTCGGCGCGGGGGCGGA
>JBCBYE010000651.1:0-2610 GCA_039816075.1 Pseudomonadota bacterium
AGTTCAGACGTGTCTCGTCCGATCTGCAGCTCGATCTGCATGCGGTCGCGGAGCTTCTTGTCGAGGGCCGAGAGCGGCTCGTCCATCAGCAGGATGCGCGGTTCGAACACGATGGAGCGGGCGAGCGCCACGCGCTGCTTCTGCCCGCCGGAGAGCTGGTCGATGCGACGCGCGCCGTAGCCGCCGAGCTGCACGGTTTCCAGCGCGGCCTCCACCCGGTCGGCCATGTCGCGCTTGCCCACGCCGCGCAGGCGCAGGGGGTAGCCGACGTTGCCCGCGACGGTCATGTGCGGGAAGAGCGCGTAGTTCTGGAACACCATGCCCACGTCGCGCAGGTGCGGCGGCTTTCGGATCACCTCGGCGTCGCCGAATTTCAGGCTGCCCCGGTCGGGCCGCGTGAAGCCGGCGAGCACCATCAGGAGCGTGGTCTTGCCCGAGCCGGAGGGGCCGAGCAGCGTCAGGAACTCGCCGCTGCGCACGTCGAGGGAGACGTCGTCGAGCGCGTGCACGGACCCGTAGGTCTTGGTCACGTGGCGCACGGTGATGGGCAGCGCGTCGGTCGCCGTCATGGCTCCCCCAATCGGCCGGGACGAGAGGCGGCCGCGGGCGGATCGACGCCGCCCGCGGCCCTGGCGGAGGGGACGGTCACTCCGTCAGCATCTCCTGGTACATCTCGGCGGCGATGGTCTCCCACTTGGCATACCACTCCAGCGATACGGGCACCTGCAGGGCGGCGTTCGCGGGCGAGGACGGCAGCGCCGCCGCCGTGGCCGCGTCGATCACGCCGGTGTCGTAGGCGGCTTTGTTGGTCGGACCGTAGGTGATGAATTTGGGCAGGTCGTCCTGGTATTCGGGCTTGGAGATCTCGGCCAGGAACTCCATCGCCACGTCCGTGTTGGGCGCGCCCTTGGGAATGGCGAAGCAGTCGTAGTCCAGCAGCGCCTGATTGAAGGTGTAGGCCACCTGGGCCCCGTCCTTCTTGGCGTTGTCGAAGCGGCCGTTCCAGCCGGTGCTCATGTCGACCTCGCCGTCCTTCATCAGCTGCGCGTGCTGCGCGCCCGAGGTCCAGAAGACGGAGATGTTGGGCTTGAGCTCCCGGATCTTGTCGATGGCGCGCTCGATGCCCTCTTCGGAGTCGAGCACGTCGTAGACGTCCTCGGGCGCGACGCCGTCGGCCATCAGCGCGCCTTCGAGCGCGCCGGCGACCTTGCCGCGATAGGCGCGGGAGCCGGGGAACTTCTCGACGTCGAAGAAGTCGGCCCAGGACTGCGGGCCGGCCTCGCCATAGGTTTCGGTGTTCCAGGCGAAGACGGTGGAGAACACGTCGCCGCCCACGCAGTAGTCGGTGTAGAGGCCGGGATAGAAGCCGGAGACGTCGATGACGCTATAGTCCAGCTTTTCCAGCAGCCCCTCGGCGGCGGCGCGGGCGGCGGAGCCCGAGCCGGAGGCGACGATGTCGAGCGTCACCTGGCCGGAGGAGACCTGCAGGCGCACGTCTGACATGCCGCCATAGGTCTCCTGCTTGACGGAGATGCCGGTGTTCGCCTGGGCCGGTTCGAAGAGCGCCTTGCTCTGCGCTTCCTGGTAGGAGCCGCCCCAGGAGGCGATGGTCACGGACTTGTCCTGGGCCAGCGCGGTGCTGGACAGAAGGCTCGCGGCGAGGGCGAGGAGCAGTTTCGATTGCATCTGTCGTGATCTCCCTGTGTCGGCGCGGCCCGGAAGGGCCGCATGCGTCGCCTTGTCGTCGGGTCGGAGCCGGGGCGGCGAGGTCCGGCCGTGTCTGTCGGCTCAGGCGGCGCGGCGGCCCTGGGCCGGCCGCGCGCGGTCGCGCCAGCGATACCAGGCCACGACCGCCGGCAGAAACCAAGGCCGGCCGCGATAGAGCGGGCGGGTCGGGAACGGCAGACCGTCGAAGGCGGTGGCGCCGTCCGCGAGACCCAGGACTTGGCGGCCCAGGCGCATCCCCAGATAGCTGGCCATGGAAACGCCGGAGCCGCAATAGCACAGCGCGTGGCGCACGCCGTCCTGCAGGCCGGCATGGGCGAGCTCGTCGAAGCTGTAGGCGACCGTGCCCATCCAGGAATGGGTGACGCGCCAGTCGCGCAGTTCTGGGAAGATGGCGCACATGTCCGCGTAGAGGCGCGGGCCGCTGACCGAAGGGTCGGTTTCGCCGGCCGAGACGCGGCCGCCGAAGATCACGCGACGGCGGTCGGGCGAGACGCGGTAGTAGTAGACCACCTTGCGCGTGTCGCTGGCGATGCGGTTGCGCGGGAATAGCTGCGCGACGAGGGCCGGCGGCAGCGGTTCGGTCGCGATGATGTAGCTGCCGATGGGCACCACGCGGCGCTGCAGCCAGGGCGAAAGGCGGTCGGTGTAGCCGTTGGTGGCGACGATCACGTCGCGCGCGCGCACGCGGCCCCTTTCGGTGCGCACGTCGAACGCGGCGCCGTCGCGGTCGATGGACAGGGCGGCGCAATGGCCGACGACCTGCGCGCCGGCGCCGAGCGCGGCGTCGAGCAGGCCGCGATGGTAGCGCGCGGGATGCAGGCTGGCATGGCGGGGATGGACGACGCCGCCATGGTAGGCGTCGGTGCCGAGCTCCGCCCGCTG
>JBCBYE010000082.1:0-10448 GCA_039816075.1 Pseudomonadota bacterium
ACGTTGACCAGCGTGGTCTTGCCCGCGCCGTTCGGGCCGATCAGGCCCAGGATCTCGCCGGGCACCAGCGCCTCGGTCACGCCGTCGATCGCCGTGAGGCCCTGAAACCGGACCGTCACGCCGCTGACCTCCAGGGTCGCCTGCTTGCTCATCGTCCGCCCCGCGCGCCTGCGGGGACGCGCCTCGCCGCGTCTCGCCTCACTTGCAATGTCCCTCCGACCCCGTCGTCGTTTCCTGATCGACGTCTTTTTTTCCCGGGCGCGTCAACGCCTTTCCGGCAGATCGGCCGCGCGGGGCGGCCGATCTGCCGGAAATTGAGGCGGCGAGGCCGTGCCCTGCCCGCAAACATGGCGCCGAACGGCGCGCCGCCAAGGCGCTCGGCAAAGAGCGCCTTGCTTTCGGGCGGAAACGGGGCAGGATCATTAACGAGCTTCCGTCGTCCGGCGCCAGATCGGACACGGGCCGATACGTCAACAGGAGAGGTCTCACCGACATGTCCCGTATGAATTCCAGTTTCGCCGCGGTCGCGGCCGCCGCCGCGATGGTCGCGGCGCCCCTCGCCGCCACGGCCCAGGACGAGGTCGTCGTCGGCTTCGCCGCGTCCTATTCGGGGTGGATGCAGGCCTACAGCCAGCCCTCCACCAACGCCGCGCTGATCGCCATCGACGACATCAACGCCGCCGGCGGCCTGCTGGGCAAACAGCTCAAGCCGGTCTTCGCCGACGCCAAGACCGACCGCGCCGAAAGCGCCAAGGCCGGCCAGCAGGTCATCGCCGACGGCGCCGTCATGCTCGCCGTGGATTGCGACTACGACTTCGGCGCGCCCGCGGCGCTCGCCGCGCAGAACGCCGGCCTCGTCTCCATCTTCCTGTGCGCCGAATCCGTGCTGGCGGGCATCCAGGGCGTCGGACCCTATTCCTTCTCCTCCTCCGTGCTCGCCACGGTGCAGGGCGCGACGCTGGCCGAGTGGGGCGCGAAGGAGAAGGGGTGGAAGACCGCCTACATCCTCCTCGACACCACGATCGAGTACAACAAGGGCATCTGCTACGGCTTCGACTGGATGTGGCGCGAGAAGCTGGGGCTCGAGATCCTCGGCCATGACGTCTACCAGAACGACGACGCCTCGCTCGCCGCGCAGATCACCCGCATCCGCAACCTGCCCGAAGAGCCGGACTTCATCATCAACTGCTCCTTCGTGCCGGGCGGCGCATCGGCGCTGCGGCAGATCCGGGCGGCCGGCATCGAATCGGCGCTGGGCGGCGGCAGCTCCATGTCCGGCACCTACTGGCTCGACTCGGTGCCTGATCTGAGCGGCCACTATGTGCCCGAGCAGGCCTCCATCTACGGCGACGACCCGCGTCCCGCCGTGCAGGAGTTCATCGAGAAGTACGAGGCCCGCTTCGGCGAAAAGCCGAACAGCCAGTACACCTTCCCCGGCTACCTGGTGATCGAGATGTGGGCGCGCGCGGTGGAGCGGGCCGGCACCTTCGACACCGAGGCCGTGGTCGCCGAGATGCGCAAGTTCGACGAAGAGCCGTTCCTGATCGGCACGCGCACCTTCTCGGCCGAGCTGCACCATCAGAACCGGGCGCCCTACCTGGTGGTCGAGACGACGAACGGCCAGCCGGCCGTCGCCGCCTCGCACACCATCTCCGAGGCGGTGCCGATGGACGTCAACTTCGGCCAGCGCTACGAGTACATCGCGCGCTGACGCGACCCGGCCCGCGCGCCCCCCGGAGGGCGCGCGGGCCTTTTTTCGCCGACGACCGACCAAACCCCATTCCCCAGCCGCCGCGCCGGCCGCAGGCCGCGCCGCACGGCCCCTGGCGGAGCAGAGCGCCCCCGGCGCGCCGGCCCCTGGTCCGCGCGCGCGGTCCCGGCGCGAAAGGAGCGACGGGTGGATACCATGCGCGTAGCCGTGGACGTGGGCGGCACGTTCACCGACATCTGCATTCTCGACGAGACGACCGGCGAGATCCGCATCGAGAAGACCGCCTCCACCGCCGACCCCATCGACGGCATCCTGACGGGCGTCGGGCAGGCGGGCATCGACCTGTCCAAGGTCGCGCTGTTCTCGCACGGCACCACCGTGGCGACGAACGCGCTGATCACCCGGCGCCTGCCCACCACGGCGATGGTCTGCACCGAAGGCTTCCGCGACGTGATCGAGATCCGGCGCGGCAACAAGGAAGACCTGTGGGACACCTACAAGGACGTCGCGCGCCCCTACATCCCGCGGCGCCACCGCCTGACGGTGACCGAACGGGTGGCCGCCGACGGCGCGATGGTGACCCCGCTCGATGAAGAGCATGCGCGCGAGGTCGCCCGCATCCTCGCCCGCCGGCAGGTCGCGGCCGTCGCGGTGTGCTTCATGAACGCCTATCTCAACGGCGCCAACGAACGGCGCATGAAGGAGATCCTGCAGGAGGCGCTGCCGGGCGTGCAGATCTCCTGCTCGTCCGAGATCCTGCCCGAAATCTTCGAGCATGAGCGTTTCTCCACCACCGTCGCCAACGCTGCGCTGAGCCCCATCGTGGTCGACTACGTCGCCCGCCTGGGAGAGCGGCTGGAGACCGACGGCTACAAGCGCGACCTGCTGCTGCTGCACACCGGCGGCGGCGTGATGACCCCGGCCAGCGTGAAGGACTACGCGGCGCGCCTCGCCGGCTCCGGCATCGCCGCGGGCGCCATCGCCAGCCGGCACATCGCCATGCTCTGCGGCTACCGCAACTCCATCGGCCTCGACATGGGCGGCACCTCCACCGACGTGTCCATGGCCTACGATGGCGAAAGCCGCACCACCAAGGACTGGTATGTCGAGTACGGCTACCCCATCCGCTTCCCGGCGATCGAGGTGCTGACCATCGGCGCCGGCGGCGGATCGCTGGCCTGGCAGGACGAGGCCGGGGGCCTGCGCAACGGGCCCCAGTCGGCCGGCGCGCGCCCGGGCCCGGCCTGCTATTCCCAAGGCAACATGCAGGCCACCAACACCGACGCCAACGTGGTGCTCGGCCGGCTCGGCACGGTGCTGGCCGGGGGCAAGATCAACCTCGACGCGTCCCTGGCCAAGCAGTCCGTGGACGAGACCGTGGCCAAGCCCTTCGGCATCACGACCGAGGCCGCGGCCGACGCCATCCTCAGCGTCGCCAACGCCAACATGGCCGACGCCGTGCGCCTGATCTCCATCGCCCGCGGCTACGACCCCCGCGACTTCGCGCTGGTGGCCTTCGGCGGGGCAGGGGCCCTGCACGGCGTCGACGTGGCGCGGGAGCTCGCCATTCCCGCCGTCATCGTGCCGCCGAACCCCGGCGTCACCTCCGCCCTCGGCTGCCTGCTGGTGGACGTGCGCCACGACTATTCGGAGAGCTTCCTCGGCGCCTCCGACGCCGTGAAGCCCGAAGACCTCGAGGCCGCCTTCGCCCGCATCGAGACCGAGGCGCTCGCCCGTCTCGCCCATGAGGGCGTCGACGCCAAGGACATCGTTCTGCAGCGCACCGTCGACATGATGTACGAGGGGCAGTGGCGCTCCCTCGCCGTCAGCGCGCCCAGCCCCGTGACCGACGTCGCCGCGCTGGTGGACCTCTTCCACCGCGAACACGAACGCGAGTTCAACTTCCGCCGGGACGGCGCGCCCGTCGGCGTCTTCCGCATAAACCTCTCCGCCGTCGGCGTCGTGCCCAAGGCGGAGCTGGCCGTGCAGGAGCCCACCGGCGCGACGCCGGAGCCCGTCTCCCGCCGCCCGGTCTGGTTCGGCGGCGAGACGCCCGAGGATACGCCGATCTACGACCGCGCCACGCTGCCCGCTGGCTTCTCCTTCCCCGGCCCGGCCATCGTGGAACAGGTGGATTCGACCGTCGTCGTTCCCCCCGGCTCCACGGCCGAGGTGGACCCTCGCATGAACATCATCATTAAGCTGGGGGACCTGTGATGAGCACCCAGACGCTCGACCCCGTGACCTTCGAGGTCCTCAAGAACGCCTTCATCTCCAGCGTCGACCAGATGGGGGAGCAGGTGCTGCGTACCTGCTATTCCTTCGTCATGTACAACCGCGATTTCTCCAACGCGCTGCACGACGCCGAGGGCAACTGCATCGCCCAGGGCAATTTCGACATCGCGGTCCACGTGGGCACGCTCCACTACACCTGCAAAGCGGTGATCGAGAAGTTCAAGGGGCAGATGAAGGAAGGCGACGTCTACGCCATCAACTGCCCCTATCTGGGCGGCACTCACTTCTCCGACGTCCGCCTGATCCGCCCGATCTTCCACGACGGCCGCGTCATCGCCTTCAGCCAGGCCAACGGTCACTGGTCGGACGTCGGCGGCTCCGTCCCCGGCTCCTTCGACGTCATGGCGCGGGAGATGTTCAAGGAAGGCCTGCGCATCACGCCCATCCGCCTCTTCGAAAACGGCAAGCTGCTGCGCGACGTGGCGGAGATGATCGCCTCCAACTGCCGCGATCCCATCTCCATCATCGGCGACATGGAGAGCCAGGCCGAGGCCACCATGGTCTGCCGCCGCGAGATCCTGCGCCTCGTCGACAAATACGGGGTGGAGACGGTGGAGGCCGGCTTCGCCGAAGTGCAGGACTACGTCGAGCGGTCGGTGCGCCGCCGCCTCGCCGCGCTGCCGGACGGCGAATGGCAGACCCAGGATTTCGTCGACCGCGACCCGGCGGGCGAAGAGGGCCTCATCCCCATAAAGGTCAAGCTGACCATCAAGGGCGACAAGGCCTATTACGACTTCGAGGGCAGCCACCCCACCATCGCCTCGATCTACAACTCGGCCGAGGGCGGCACGTTCTCCGCCGTCGCGGCCGGAATGAAGACCTTCTTTCCGGACCTGCCGCTCAACTCCGGCTTCTACCGCGCCTTCGAGTTCAAGGCGCCGGAGGGCAGCATCGTCGACGCCAAATGGCCCGTGGCGGTCACCGGCTTTCTGATGCCCTTCGAGAAGATCATGAACTCGATCTTCGAGATGTGGTCGGACATCATGCCCGAACGCGCCATCGCCTGCGCCTTCAACCTCGAATACCTGCTGGCCGGCGGCATGGATGCGCGGGGCGACGACCCGTCGATCTTCATGTTCTACGACTGGCTGCCCGGCGGCTGGGGCGGGCGCAACGGCAAGGACGGCTCCAACACCACCACCGCCTGCTTCGGCACCGGCCTGCAGACCCAGCCGGTGGAGGGGCAGGAGCGCGGCAATCCCATCCGCACCACCGAGTTTCAGATCCAGAGAGACTCCGCAGGCCCCGGCAAGTTCCGCGGCGGCTGCGGCGTGCGCAAGACGTCGATCCTGCTCAAGGCGGACAAGGCGGTGCTCTCCTACATCTGCGACCGGGAACGCGCCGTGGTCTGGGGCATCAAGGGGGGCCTTCCGTCCATGCCCCACGGCCTGCACATGGTGCGCGCCGGCCAGAACTCCGAGGAATGGCTGGGCTCGGTGTTTTCGGACATGCCCATGGCCGAAGGCGACGTCTTCTCCCGCCCCACCGCCGGCGGCGGCGGCTATGGCGACCCGTTGGAGCGGGACCCGGCCATGGTGCTGGAGGACGTCATCGACGACTACGTCTCGGTCGAGCGGGCGGAAAAGGACTACGGCGTGGTCATCAAGCCCGTCGATCCGGAGGTGTTCGAGTACGAGATCGACCTCGAGGCGACTGAGGTCGCCCGCGCCGCCATCCGCGCCGAGCGCAAGGGCTGGGCGGAGGCCGACCCCGAGGAGGTGGCCGCCAGGTACCGCGCGGGAGAGATCGACCGCATGGACGCCGTGCGCCGCTACGCCGTCATCCTCGACTGGCACAGCGGCGACCTGCTGCCTAAAAGCACGGCCCAGCATCGGGAGATGTTCCAGACCCGCACCGTGGCGGAATGGGCCTGACGCAGACCGGGAGGCGCCCTGCGCGGGGCGCCTCCGCCCGCCTCTAGGGCCGAACGGCGGCGACGGCGGCCCAGCTTTCGTCCGCGCGCACGTTGAAGTTCATGAACACGTCCATGCGGGCGAAGCGCCAGATGCCGCCCTCGCGCACATAGGCCTCGTCGTAGTCGCCCAGCATCAGCCGCGCGACGGGCGCGCCGTTCTCCATCATCGTGCACGGCATCAGCAGGCGCCAGCGGCCCGTGGCGCGATCCCCGTCCACCTCGATGATCTCGTTCAGCGCCAGATGCGCGGCGAAGACGATGGACGACGATACGCCGCCGAAGAACGCCTCGATCGCCGCGCGCCCCTCATGCCGGCCGAAGATCTCGCTGGACCAGACCGCGTCCTCCACGAACAGCGGCCCCAGCCGGTCCGGCGGATAGCCCTGGTCGCAGAAATCCATGTAGACATGCTTGAGCTTGCGGATCGCCTCGATGGAGGCGAGCCGGTCCAGCGCCGCCGCGTCCCCTCGCTCAGTCATAGGCGATGGGCGTCGCATCGCGCCCCTCCTCATGCCAGCGCCAATAGGCGTCCTTCAGGCGGGTCGAGATCGGCCCGGGCCGGTCGTTCCCCATGATCCGCCCATCCAGCCGCGCCGCCGGCATCACGCCGCCGGCGGTGGTCGCGGCGAAGATCTCGTCGGCGTCGCGCAGCTCGGCCGCGGTGATCGGCGCGATGCGCCAGGGCAGGCCCAGCTCGTCGCACAGGTCGAAGACGGTCTGCCGCGTGATCCCCTCCAGCGCCCCGCGGTCGGGCGAGATCACCGCGCCGTCGCGCACCATGAAGATGTTGAAGCCCGGCCCTTCGGTCACGTGGCCCTCGGCGTCCAGCAGCACCGCGTTGTCGGCGCCGGCATCCTCCGCCTCGAACATGGCGCGCACCATGTCGCCCCAGTGAAAGTTCTTGATCGTCGGATCGACGCTTTCCGGCGGAATTCGCCGCGTCTCGGCGATGATCAGATGCGCGCCCCGCTCCTGCACCTCCGGCGGGATCACGTCGATCCAGGGGATGGCATAGGCGTGAAAGCGGTTGCGGAACAGGCTCGGCTTTCTGGGCATCCCCGGCGCCGGCATGCCGCGCGTCGTGATCATCGCCACATAGGCGTCGCGCAGTGCGGCGAGACGCACGCATTGCGACAGGATCGCGGCGATGCCCGCCCGATCGTGGGGGATCGACATGCGCAGCCCTGTCATGGAGGCCTCGAACCGCTCCAGATGCCGGTCGAGCCGAAAGAAGGCGCCGTCCTTCACGTGAACCACGTCGTAGGTCACGTCGGATTTGCCGAAGCCCCAGTCCAGCATCGGGATCGTCGCCTGCGCCGCGGGCACGTAGACCCCGTCGCAATAGGCCGCGCCGTTCGAAAAATCGGCGCGCGCGGCGATGGGCGGCACGGCTTGCTCGGTCATGGCTCGCCTCCTCGGGGCTCGGTTCCGTCGCGCGAAAGCCTTCCATGGCCGTCCGCGGATGTCACGCCTTGCGCGCGTCCCCCGGCCCGCGTCCCTGGCGCGCCTCGGCGACCCCGGTATCAGCCCATCGCCCGAAACTCCTCCAGCAGCCAGTCGCGGATCGCCTGCACCGCCGGCGAGGGCGCCGCGCCCTTGGGATGCACGAACCAATAGGCATGGCTCGCCTCCAGCCGCACGTCGAACGGCGCGATCAGTCGCCCCAGCGCCAGATCGTCCGCCACCAGCCTGGAGCGGCCCAGCGCCACGCCCTGATGATCCAGCGCCGCCTGCAGGATCGCGCCGTCGTCGCCCAGCCGCGGCCCGGCGGGCGGCGCCTCCGCCAGGCCCGCCGCCGCGAACCAGGCCGCCCAATCCTCCGGAATGTCGCCATGCAGTAGGGTCGCCCCGATCAGGTCCCTCGGCCGCCGCAGCGCGTGCCGGCGGGCGAAGTCCGGCGTGCAGACCGGCTGCACCGTTTCCGAAGCCAGCCGAACCGCTTCCACCCCCGGCGCCGGCGCGCGGCCGTAGCGCAGGGCGGCGTCGATCCCCTCGGCCGCGAAATCCACCAGATGGCGCGAGGCGGCGATGCGCAGGTCGATCCGCGGATGCGCCGCCATGAACCGGCCGAGCCGCGGCGCGAACCAGCGCGTGGCGACCGAGGGCAGCATCGACAGCGTCGTCGCCCGGTCCGCCCGCCGCGCTTCCCCCGTCGCCGCCGCGATCCGGGCGAAGGCCTCGCCCAGCGCCTCCGCCAGGCGCCGTCCCGCCGGCGTCGCCGTCAGCCGCGGCCCGTTGCGCACGAACAGCGCCGCGCCCAGCGACGCCTCCAGATCCGCCACCTGGCGGGACACGCCGCTTTGCGTGATGCCCAGCTCCTCCCCCGCCGCGGTGAACCCGCCGCAGCGGGCGGCGGCCTCGAACACCTGCAGGGATCGAAGCGGCGGCATTGGATGAGCTGGGCGCATGGTGGGGCCTGACGTTTCTCATTATGGCAGAGCTGCGCGCCACTCTACCATGACCGTCAAGCAAATCAGGAGCGTCGCGCCATGCCTCTCGCCCTCTCCCCCGCCGCGGCCGCCGCGCCGCGCGCGCGCCGCCTGCCGGACCTGCCGCTGGTGGTCTGGATGGTGCTGCTGACGCTGCCGCTGGGCGTTGTCGGCGGCCATGGCGCGGCGGAGCTGGTCGCCGCCTTCAACGCCGGCTTCGGCCGCGCGCTGGGGGAGTTCGCGCTGATCCTGCTGCCCTCCTTCACCCTCGCCGCGGCCCTGTCGCGCCGCAACGTCGCGTCGGAGGCGGCCGGGCGCACGGTCGCCCTCGCCTCGCCGGTGGCGGGCGCCGGCATGATCTGCCCCGACACCGCCTATGCGGCGCTGGCCCCGGCGGCCGGCGCGCGCAAGCTGGACCTCGCCTTCGGCGCCTATGCGGGCTTCAAGCTGCTCTACCCGGCCGGCCCGCTGATCGTGGCGGCGGGGCTGGGCGTCACCGCGACCGGCGCGGCGGAGCCCACGGTCCTGCTCGTCTGCGGCGCGCTGCTGACCCTGCCGGTCTGGGCGGTCGGCGCCGCCTGGGGCCGGTTCGCCGCGCCGGCCCCGGCCGCGGCCCAGACCACGGCCGCGCCCCCCGCCGCGCCCCCTGCCGCGCAAGGCGGCGACGCCCGCCTCCTGACCGCCTTCGCGCCGTTCCTGCTGATGGCCGCGCTGCTGATCGTTGGCGGCGTCGGCGGCGCGACCGGCGTCGCCGCCCTGGACTTCCTGCTCCTGCCCAAGGGCGCGCTGCTGGCGGCCGCCGCGCTGGCGCTGCTGCAGACGTCGCCCGAGGCGCGGCGCGAGTGCCTCGACAGCGCCGTGCGGCGCACCGGGTCCCTGCTGCTGGTCATCGGCGCCGCCGGCGCCTTCGGCGCCATGCTGACCGGCGTCGTCCCGCCCGACCGGCTGGTTCCGCCGGGCAGCGGGCTGCTGACCCTCGCGGCGCTCTTCGCCCTGACGGTGGCGTTCAAGCTGGCGCAGGGCTCGTCCATGGCGACCTTCGCCGCGGTGGCGCCGGCGGCGGCCCCGCTGGTGGCGGCGAGCGGCGCCGATCCGGTCGCCGCCGTCTTCGCCATCTGCCTGGGCTCCTTCGTCGCGATCCTGCCCAACGACAGCTACTACTGGCTGGTGCGCCGCGACGCGCTGGCCGAGGCGGCGGGCGAGGGCGCGGCCCTGCGCATCCTCACCGCCGGTTCGATCCTGCAGGCGTTCACGGGCCTGGCGCTGCTGCTTCTGGCGGCCGCGCTCTGGCTCTGACGACCCGAACGCGCCCGCGCCTCGCTAGACCGCGCTGCGCTTGTAGGCGGCGCGGGCGAGCCATTCGGGATGCACCTCCACCCCCCAGCCGGGGGCGTCGGTCACCGTCGCGGCGCCCCCCTCGACCGCATAAGGACACTCCACGAACAGCCCCTCCTGCCACGGGTAATAGTCGGCGCCCTCGATGGAGAACTCCAGGTACTTGCCCGCATTCGGGATCGCCCGCAGCAGGTGCATGGTGAACAGCGTCACCATCGACAGGTTCGCGCAATGGGGCGTCACCGGCAGGCCCGCCGCCTCGGCCATGCGCGCCACCCGCAGCGTTCGGCTGATCCCGCCCAGATAGCAGACATCCGGCTGCACCACGTTCACCGCGCGCATCTCGATCATCCGTCGCCACACCGTCAGGTCGCAGTCCTGCTCGCCTCCGGTCACGTCCAGCGACAGCGCGTCGGTCACCTGCTTGGTCTGCTCCAGCTCCCAGTAGGGGCACGGCTCCTCGAAATGCTCATAGCCCTCGCCCTCCAGCCGCCGGCCGATCTCGATGGCCTGCGCCGGCGCGTAGCAGCTGTTGGCGTCGATCAGCAGCGCCGCCTCGGGGCCCAGCGCCCGGCGCATGGCGGGGATGATCTCCTCCGTCCGGCCCGGCCATTCGTCCCGGCCGCGCCCCACCTCGGCGCCGGCGCGCACCTTGAACGCGTCGAACCCCTTCTCGCCCTGCAGCCGCGCCTATGCATCGTCCATGAAGCGCGACATCGCGCCGGCGGAGGAGGCCGAGCGTCTGGCGCGGCTGCAGGGCGAG
>JBCBYE010000727.1:0-2228 GCA_039816075.1 Pseudomonadota bacterium
GGGGGGCGGCGGGCGCGCCGGGGCCCCGTCTCGCATCGCCCCTCGCATCGCCCGTCGCATCGCCTGTTGCATCGCCCCGCGCATCGCGGCGAGCATCGCCCCGCGCGGCGCCCGCGACGACGGCCCGAACGGCGTCGCGCCCGGCGTCGCGACGGGCGTGGAGACGGGAGCTTGGGGTTCACGGAGTTGCGAACGCTTCTCAGAAGCATTGACTTCTGCGAACGCGTCGCAATATTGCAGGCGTAGATCATATCCTGCGCGCCTGTCGAACGGCCGCGCCCCCAAACCAAGGCCCCCGCCGCGACCGACCGCGCGGGGCCGCCAGGAACGCTCCGCATGCTTTCGCGCCGCCACGCCCTCGCCGCCCTGCTCTCCGCCGCCGCCGCCGCCGCGTCGGGCCTGCCGCGCGCCGCGCGCGCCGCCGCCGGCCCGCCGACCGTCGTCGCCACCACCGGGATGATCGCCGACGCCGCGCGCAACGTCGCGGGCGACGCCGCCACGGTCGAGGCGCTCATGGGCGCCGGCATCGACCCGCACGCCTACCGCCAGACCCGCGACGACGTCGCCGCCCTGGTCCGCGCCGACCTGGTTCTGTGGAACGGCCTGTTTCTCGAGGCGCAGCTGGAGGATTTCCTGCTCGAGCTGGCGCGGCGCAAGCCCGTCGTCGCCGCGGCCGAGGCGCTGCCCGAGGACCGCCTCATCGCGCATGAGGACTATGCCGGCCGCTTCGACCCCCATGTCTGGATGGACCCCGAGCTGTGGTCGCTGGTCGTCGCGCGCATCGAGGCGGCTCTGGCCGAGGCCGCGCCCGGGGCCGCCCCCGTCTTCGCCGCCAACGCCGCCGCCTACCGGGCCGAGATCTCCGCCCTCGCCGATTACGCCCGCGCCACGCTGCGGAGCATTCCCGCCGAACGCCGCGTCCTCATCTCCGCCCATGACGCCTTCGGCTATCTGGGCGCCGCCTATGGCTTCGAGGTGCTCGGCATCCAGGGCCTTTCGACGGAATCCGAGGCCGGCGTCGCGCGGATCGAGGCGCTGGTGGACCTCATCGTCGCCCGCCGCGTCGGCGCCGTGTTCGTGGAAAGCTCCGTCTCCGACCGCAACATGCGCGCGCTGATCGAGGGCGCCGCGGCCCGGGGGCATCCGGTCTCGGTCGGCGGCGAGCTGTTTAGCGACGCCATGGGTCCGGAAGGGACCTATGAGGGCACCTATCTGGGCATGATCGACCACAACGTCACCACGCTGGCCCGCGCCCTGGGCGGAAACGCCCCGGCGGGCGGCCGCCTCGGCCGCCTTTCGGCCGGCCTGTGAGCCAGGAGGCCCGAGCATGACCCCCGCCCTGCTGGAGCTCGCCGCCGAAGGCGGCCGCCGCGTGGCGCGCCCGGCGCCGGACGCGCCCCTCGCCATCCGCGGCCTGACCGTCAGCTACGGCGACCGGCCGGCCGTGTTCTCGGTCGACGCCGATTTCCAGGCCGGGGCGATGACCGCGATCATCGGCCCCAACGGCGCGGGCAAGTCGACGCTGCTCAAGGCCGCGCTGGGCCTGATCCCGCGCGTGTCGGGCGAGGTCGCGGCCTTCGGCGGCCCCGTCGCCAAGGCCCGCGGGCGCATCGCCTACGTGCCGCAGCGCGCCTCGGTGGACTGGGATTTCCCGACCCGCGCCCTCGACGTGGCCCTGCAGGGCATGACGCATGAGCTGGGGCTGCTGCGCCCGGTGCGCCGGCGGCATCTGGACCGCGCCCGCGCCTGCCTCGCCCGCGTCGGAATGGAGGATTTCGCCGAGCGTCAGATCGGCCGCCTGTCCGGCGGACAGCAGCAGCGCGTGTTTTTGGCGCGCGCCCTGGCGCAGCAGGCGGACCTCTATCTGCTCGACGAACCCTTCGCCGGCGTCGACGCGGCGACGGAGCGGACGATCATCCAGGTCCTCAAGGCCCTGCGCGACGAGGGCCGCACCGTGGTCGCCGTGCACCACGACCTCGCCACCGTGCCGGATTACTTCGATCGTGCGCTGATCTTGAACGTGCGCCGCGTGGCCGAGGGGCCGCTGGCCGCCGCCTTCACGCCCGAGGCCCTGGCGGAGGCCTATGGCGGCCGGCTCGACGCCGCCCGCAGCGGCGCGGCGGCGGCGCAGGCGGTCTGACCCGCCCCTTGCGCCGACCCCGCGTCTGCGTTCGCGTCGCGCCGGTCCCGCGGCGCCGTCGCACGGGTCCCCGGGCGCGGCGCATGAC
>JBCBYE010000344.1:0-5250 GCA_039816075.1 Pseudomonadota bacterium
CGGGCGCCCCCCCGCGGCCCTGCGGACGCGCAGCGGACGCGCGCGGGCGCGTCGCCCGCGCCGGCGGAGCTCGGCTCCGCCGAGGGCCGCGGCGGGCCGGGGGCGCTACGGCTGGAACCGGCGGCCCACGAAGCCGAGCAGACGTTCGGCCGAGTAGCCCGGATAGGCGGCCTTGAGCGCGGCGACGGCGGCCTCGGCCGTGTCGGCCTCGGCCAGCACCTGCTGCTGCAGGGTCAGGTAGCCGATGGCGTCGGTCAGGGCGCCCGGCGCGGCGGGCAGGCCGTGGCCGGCGGCGACGACGCGCAGCCCCTCGGTCGCGCGGATCGCCTCGAGCGCCGCGATCCAGTTCGGCACGTCGCCGAGCGGATAGGCGTGGGCGGAGGCGTAGAGCAGATCCTGCGCGATCATCAGCCCGGCCTCGGGAAGATGAAAGGTGAGGGCATGGGGGGATTCGGCGTCGGCGACCTCGGCGATCTCCACGGCGACGCCGTCCCAGTCCTGCGCGCCCAGGCTCAGCTCGCCCGCGGGCAGGATCAGGTCCGTATCGTCGCCCAGGGCCTGCTTGCGCGCGGCGTAGATCTGCGCCGCGCCCTCGGCGTCGGCGCGCACGTTGGCGGAGGTGAGAAAGGGCGCCCCGGCGAATTGCGGCGCGCCGAGCAGGTGGTCGGGATGCGCGTGCGACAGGTAGACGGCGGCGATGGGCTTGCCGAGGGTCTCGGCATAGGCCCGCGCCTCGGCCGCGAAGACCTGCAGGAACTGCGCGTCGACGATGTGCAGCGCGCCGGCGGTCTCCACGATGTGGGTGGTCACGGCGGCCGAGGCCTCGGGCGCGCGATAGGCGTGCAGGGTCACGGGGCCGAGGCGGTGGATCGTGACGAGGCCCTGCAGGGCGGCGACCTGGCCGTCGGCGCGGGCGATGCGGCCGGCGCCGGCGAAGGCGCCGGAGACCAGGCCGGCGCCGGCGGCGGCGTGCAGGAGGCGGCGACGGTCGAGGCGGAGATCGGTCATGGGGGCGGGCCTTCCGAGCGGGTTTCATCCGTGAGGATGATGTATCGCAGGGAGCTTCGGCTGTTGATGCCGTGGCGGTGATGGGTTTCATTCGCCCCATGAATATCGATGGGCTCGACCTGAACCTGATCCGCGTGCTGCACGCGCTGTTCGAAACCCGCGGCGTGTCGGCGGCGGCGGCGCGCCTGGGGCTGAGCCAGCCGGCGGTCAGCAACGCGCTGCGCCGCCTGCGCGCGGCCTTCGGCGATCCGCTGTTCGTGCGCGGCCGCGGCGGCATGGCGCCGACGCCGCGGGCCGAGGCGCTGGCGCCGCAGATCGCGCAGGCGATGCGCCAGATCGAGGCGGCGCTGGCGGGCGGCGACGGCGTCGACCCCGCCGCGATCCGCGAGCCTGTGCTGATCGGCTGCGGCGACGAGGAGATGCTGATCTGCGGCCCCGCGATCCGCGCGGCGCTGGATGCGGCGGGCTGCGCGGCGACGCTGCAGTTCCTGCCGCTCGATCCCGATTACCGGGCCGAGGTCCTGTGGCGGCACCGCCTGGCCCTGACCTTCAGCGCCATGGTCTACGCGCCCGAGGGGCTGATGCAGCGCAAGCTCTACGAGGAGACGCTGGTCTGCCTGGTGCGGGCCGACCATCCGGCGGTGCAGGGGCTGGATCTGGAGGCCTATCTGGCGGCGGGCCACATGCTGGTGGCGCCGCTGGGCGGACCGCCGCAGGGCATCGTGGACGCCTGGCTGCGCGAGCGGGGACGGGCGCGCGACATCCGCCTGGTCAGCCCCAGCTTCGGCGCCGCCGCCTGGCTGGTGCGCGACACCGGGCTGATCGCCTCGGTCCCGCGGCGCCATGCGCTGCGCCAGCCGTTCGGCGACGCGCTGCGCCTGCTGCCCCTGCCGATGGCGCTGCCGCCCTTCGCGATCCACATGTTCTGGTCCGAGCGCTACGACCGCGATCCGCTGAACCGCTGGCTGCGGGACCTGGCGGCGCGCGCGGTGGGCGAGGCGCGGCGCGGGGCCGGAGAGGCCGCGCCGCCCTAGGCGGCGAAGCGGTGCAGCGCCTCGGCGTTCAGACGGATGCCGAGGCCGGGGCCGTCGGGGATCGGCAGGGCGCCGTCGGTCAGCGAAAAGGGCGTCTCCAGCAGGTCGTCGCGCAGGGGATTGCGGGTGCGGTCGAACTCGATGGCCGGGGCGTTGACGAGCGTGACGGGCCGGGCGGTGAAGGGCGTCGGCGCGACCGAGGCGACGGCGTGCAGCCCGGCGGCGAGCGCCACGCCCGAGCCCCAGACATGGGGCATCACCAGCACCTCCTGCGCCGCCGCCAGCGCCTTGATCTGCTGGAAGGCGGTGAAGCCGCCGCAGGCGCCCAGATCCGGCTGGGCGATGTCCACGCAGCCGCCGGCGATCAGCTCGCGAAAGCCGTAGCGCGTGGCGTCGCATTCGCCCCCCGCGATGGGCAGGCCGCCCTCGGCGCGCACCTTGCGGTAGCCGTCGCGATCCTCGGGCATCACCGGCTCTTCGAAGAACAGGCAGCCGAGATCGGCCAGTCCGCGCGCCACGCGCACCGCCGTGGCGGCCGAATAGGCGTGGTTGGCGTCCATGGCGAGGCCGATGCCGGGGCCGAGGACCTCGCGGGCCCGGGCGACCCGCTCCAGATCCTCGTCGGGGCGCAGCAGGCCGATCTTGCCTTTGACGTAGCGAAAGCCGGCCTCGGCGAAGCCCTGCGCCTCGGCTTCGACGGCGGCGAGCCGGGCGGCGCGGTCGTCATGATCGTCGCGGTAGTAGAGCCCGGTGGCATAGGCCTCCACCGTCTCGCGGTGGCGCCCGCCCAGCAGCTTCCAGATCGGCAGGCCCGCCGCCTGGCCGGCGATGTCCCAGAGCGCGATGTCGATGCCGGAGATCGCCTCGGCATAGGCGCCGGCGCGGCCGAAATCGCGGGTGGTGGCGTAGAGCTCCTCCCAGATCACGGCGGGCTGGGTGGCGTCGCGGCCGATCAGGCGGGGGCCGAGGACCTGTTCGGCGATGGCGGCGGGCGGCTCGCCCGGGCCCCATTGCCCGGCCTCGCCCCAGCCGATCGGGCCGCCGTCTGTCTGCACCCGGATCAGGCAGGAATTGCGTTCGGGAAAGCGGTTCTGGGAGGACCAGAAGACCGCGCCGCCGATGGGCGCGCGCAGGCGATGGGCGGTGACGGAGGTGATCTTCAGGGTCATGCGGATCCTCGCCTGGGGTCGGAGTTTCGCCTGTCGGCCGATCCGGGCGCCGTCTCGCCCCGGACCTGATCCGGGGCCTCCTTGGTTCGGGGCCGGGCGCGTCCCTCCGGCCGGCGCGCCCGGCGGCCGGCCTCGGGAGGCCCCGGATCAGGTCCGGGGCGAGACGGCGCCGGGCGGAGAGGTCGCGACGACCTCGCAGCGCATCACCAGATCGCCGGCTCCGCCGTGGCGCCGCCGAAGGCGGTTTCCAGATAGTCGAAGTCGCAGCCCTTGTCGGCCTGCTGGATGTGGCGCGAGTAGATCCAGCCGTAGCCGCGCGAAAACCGCGGCTCGGGCGCGGACCAGGCGGCGCGGCGGCGGCCCAGCTCCTGCGCGTCGACGTCCATGTCCAGGCGCCGCGCGGCCACGTCCACCTCGATCATGTCGCCGGTGCGCGCCAGCGCCAGCGGGCCGCCGACGAAGGCCTCGGGCGCCGCGTGCAGGATGCAGGCGCCGTAGCTGGTGCCGGACATGCGGCAGTCGGAGATGCGGACCATGTCCCGCACGCCCTCGGCCAGCAGCTTGCGCGGGATCGGCAGCATGCCCCATTCGGGCATGCCCGGCCCGCCGACCGGCCCGGCGTTGCGAAAGACCATGACGTGATCGGCGGTGACGTCGGCATGGGCCTGCGGGTCGTCGGCCCACCGTTTCATGCTCTCGTAGTCGTCGAAGACCACGGCGGGGCCGCGATGCTTCAAAAAACGCGGATCGCAGGCCGAGGGCTTCATCACCGCGCCCGCCGGCGCCAGGTTGCCCTTGAGCACGGCCAGCGCGCCCTCGGCGTAGATGGGGTTGGTCAGGGGGCGGATGACGTCGTCGTTCCAGACCTCCGCGCCCTCCAGCTCCTCGCCCCAGCTGCGGCCGGTGACGGTGAGGGCGGTCAGGTCGAGCTTGGACTCCAGACGCTTCATCAGGCCCTTGAAGCCGCCGGCGTAAAAGAAATCCTCCATCAGGTAGGTCTCGCCCGAGGGGCGGATGTTGGCGATCACGCCGACCTCGCGGCTCATGCGCTCGAACAGGTCGAGATCCACGGCGAGGCCGGCGCGCCGGCCCATGGCGATGACGTGGATGATGGCGTTGGTGGAGCAGCCCATGGCCATGGCGACCTTGACCGCGTTGTCGAAGCTGGCCTGGCTCAGGATCCTGTCGGGAGTCAGATCCTCCCAGACCATCTCCACGATGCGCCGGCCGCAGCCGGCCGCCATGCGGATATGGTCCGCGTCCGCCGCCGGGATGGCGGAGGTTCCGGGCAGCAGCAGGCCCAGCGCGTCGGCAATGCCGGTCATGGTGGAGGCGGTGCCCATGGTCATGCAGGTGCCGTAGGAGCGGGCGATGCCCGCGACCACGTCCTGCCATTCCTCCATCGAGGTTTCGCCGGCCCGCACGTTCTCCCAGTTCTTCCAGATGTCGGAGCCGGAGCCGAGGGTTTCGCCGCGGAAGCGCCCGCGCAGCATCGGGCCGGCAGGGACGAAGATGAACGGCAGGCCCATCGAAATCGCGCCCATGGTCAGGCCCGGCGTGGTCTTGTCGCAGCCGCCCATCAGGACCGCGCCGTCGATCGGGTGCTGGCGCAGCAGCTCCTCCGTCTCCATGGCCAGGAAATTGCGGTACATCATGGTGGAGGGCTTCACGATCGGCTCCGACAGCGAGATCGCGGGCAGTTCCAGCGGAAAGCCCCCCGCCTGCAGCACGCCGCGCTTCACGTCGTCGACGCGCTGGCGGAAATGGGCGTGGCACTGGTTGATGTCGGACCAGGTGTTGACGATGGCGATGACGGGCTTGCCGGTCCAGTCCTCGGCCCCGTAGCCCATCTGCATGATGCGGGAGCGATGGTTCCAGCTGCGCTGCGTGTCGTCCTGGGCGAGCCAGCGGGCGGAGCGAAGGGTCTGGTAGTCGCGGGTCATGGGTCTGGGCCTCCCCCTGGGGTCGTGTTCTGATTTGCAGGCAGCCTAGGGGGATGCGCCCCCGGGGGAAACCTGCCGGGAAACCTGCGGGGATGC
>JBCBYE010000763.1:0-2056 GCA_039816075.1 Pseudomonadota bacterium
AAGCTGTCGCCGGCGCCGACCGCATCCGCCACCTTCACGGGCCGGGCGGGGACGAAGACGCGGCGGTCCCCGCAAAACCCTTCGGCCCCCGCGGCGCCGCGCGTGATCACCACGAGGCCTGCGCCGGCGGCGTGCCAGCGGGCGACGACGGCCGCCTCCGCCTCGCCGGGAAAGACCATCTCCAGATCCTCGGCGCTGACCTTGACGACGTCGGCGCTGGACGCCGCGCGGGCGATGCGGTCGCGCCACCGCGCCAGATCCGGCTCCACCGTCGGGCGCACGTTGGGATCGTAGGTGACGAGCCGGCGGCCTTTCTCGCGCGCCGCGAGGGTCGCAAGCGCCTCGCCCACAGGGTCCACGGCGACGGAGTAGGAGCCCAGATGCAGGCCCCAGACGTCGTCGGGCAGCGCCGCCGGCAGGTCGGCCGGCGTCAGCGCGCGATCCGCCGCCCCCTCGCCGTAGAAGGCGTAGGAGGGGGAGCCGGCGGCGTCGAGATCCACGAGACTGAGCGTCGTGGGCCGGTCGGTGCGCAGCAGATGGGCGTCCGAAACCCCCTCCGCCCGCAGGGCCTGGGCGATGCGCTCGCCCAGCGCATCGCGGGAGACGCCGGTCAGCAGCGCCGCCGGCGTGCCGAGACGCGAGAGCCCCACGGCGACGTTGAACGGCGAGCCGCCGAGGCGGGCGGCGTAGCCGAGCCCCTCGGCCGAGGGCTGCGCGAAGAGGTCCCAAAGCGCTTCGCCGCACACGAGAAAGGTCATGACGGGTCCTCCTGAGCCGCAGGGTTCGTGGCGCGGGCGCGCCCGCGCGGCGCGTCGCGCCCGTGTCCGTGTCTGGGCCGTGTTGACCGCAGGCCGGCGGCGGCGTCAACGGCGCGGCGCCCCGGGGGCGCGGCGGGACGGGGGCGCGGCGGGACGGGCCGGTTGCGGGGGAGGGGCTTGCCGGCCGGTGAGCGAACCCTGACACGGGCGCCTTGGGCGCGGCGGGGCGCGCCCGTGGCCCGAAGGCGCGCCGAGATGTTCGGTTGCTCCCGCGGCGTCTTCCGCGCCGCCGAAGCTGCCGAAACGTCCTCATGGGCCTGATCCGAGGCGGTCGCCGGCAGGGTTTGCGTGATCTGCCGGGCTGCTCGCCTGCCGCCCGGCGGAGCGTCGGCCGGCTTCGGCGCGCGCCCGACGCCGGACCGCGCGGCATCCTCGGCGGGTCCGCGGCGCCTGCGGGTCCTCGGCCGGCCTCCTCGCCTCACGCGCCCCGACGCCCGCGGAGCCGTCTTGGTCTCGCAGGGTCGGAACGCCGCCGAAGGCGTTCGCATCCCCGTCGCGCGGCGGTCCGGCCGCGCCTAGCGGGGGGTCACGAAGTGGCGGACATCCGGGGCGCGGCCGTCTTCGAGAAGCTCCTGAATCCTCCGCTGCAGGGCTTCGTCGGCGCGGCTGACCCGCTGGTGCTGCCGCTGATGCGCGAGCCACGACGCCTCCCACCAGGATTCCACGTAGCGATCGGGGGCGGCGGCGTCGCGCATCAGGGACCAGCCGTGGCCGCCGCCTCGGCGCCGGCTGGCGGCGAGCTGGCGCATCAGCGGCAGAAACGCGTCCAGGCGATCCGCGGACGGATGGTAGCCGATCTGGATCATGACCGGCGAATCCTCGGCCATGTCGCCGGCGAGGACCGGCGCCGGCCAGTGCATGGAGGGCGACAGGTCCTGCCCCTCGCCCGACTGCAGCCCGACGCGGCGGACGAGCGGGATCGCGACCAGCGCGCCGGCCGCGGCGACCAGCAGAGCCGTGGTCAGCCCGAAGAACGATGCGACCTGGCCCCAGGCGAGGCTGCCCAGCGACATCGAGCCGAAGAACACCGTCAGAAACACCGAGAGGCCGCGCGCGCGCACCCAGTCCGGCAGGGCCGATTGGGCGGAGACGTTGAGGCTTGAGAGCACCGCGATCCAGGAGAGACCGGCGAGCGCGCAGGCCGCGACCGCGACCGTCGGATGGCTTGCGGCGCCGATCGCGACCATGGACAGGGCCGTGCCGAGCGTGCCGGCGGCGACGGTTCGGTCCGCCCCGAG
>JBCBYE010000661.1:0-2560 GCA_039816075.1 Pseudomonadota bacterium
CCTCGGCCAGCAGCGCCGCGATGCCGCCGGCGAAATCATGGGTGTCGGCGACATGGGCCAGCACGTTATGCGCCGCGATCAGGTCCGCGCGCCGCCCCTCGGCCGCCACCCGCTCGGCCAGCGCGCGGGTGAAGAACTCCGCCCGCGTCGGCACGCCCCGCGCATTCGCCGCCGCCGCCGGCCCGTCGGCCGGATCGACGCCCAGAACGTCGATCCCCGCCTCGGCGAAGGCCGCCAGGAACGCCCCGTCGTTCGACGCCGGCTCCACCACGAAGGACCCCGGACCCAGCCCAAGCCGCTCGATCAGCCCCTCGGCGCTCGCCCGGAAATGCCGGATCAGCGCCGGCGAGACCGAGGAGTAATAGGGATAATCCGCCCCAAACAGCACCCGCGGCTCCACCGTCTCGCGGATCTGGCACAACGCGCAGGACGGGCAATGCGCCAGGGTCAAAGGCGCCAGGTAGTCCGGCGCGCCCGATCCCGGCCGCATCAGCCGGTCCGCCAGCGGCGTCTCCCCGAACGCATGCAGGTCCTCCAGCGGCGCCCCGCAGGCCCGGCACGCCTCGACCGTGATGAAAGGCGCCCTCATGCCGCCGCCCGCCAGCGCAGATCGGGCGACAGGCGCCCCGCCGCCATCTGCTGCTTCAGATGCGCCAGCCGCTGCCAGCGCGGCCCCTCGAAATCGTCGACCGTCGGGCGCGCGGCGCTCAGCGCCTCGAACATCTGCCGCGCGCCGCGCTCCAGCGTCCACTGCGCCTCGAAGCCCAGCGTCTCGGCGATGCGCGAGCAATCCACCTGGTAGGTCCGCGCATCCGCCCCCGCGCCGCGCGCCATGGTCACCTCCGCGCCGCCGGCCGCCTCGCTGACGATGCGCGCCACGTCGCGGATCTGCAGGTTGTCCGCGTTGCGGCCCACGTTGAACACCTGGCCATGCACCGCCTCGCGCGGCGCCTCCAGCGCCAGGGCGAAGGCCAGCGCGATGTCCTCGGCATGCACCAGCGGCCGCCAGGCGCTGCCGTCCGACTTCAGCCGCACCGCGCCCGTCGCCATGGCCCAGGCCATCAGGTTGTTCACCACCAGGTCGAAGCGCAGCCGCGGCGACATCCCATAGGCCGTGGCCGAGCGCAGCGAGACCGGCGAAAACCCGTCCGAGGCCAGCGCCGCCAGCCCCTGCTCCGACCGCACCTTGCTGACCCCATAGGGCGTCACCGGCCGCAGATCGCTCTCCTCGGTCAGCCAGCCGCCCGAAGACGCGCCGTAGTTGGAGCACGAGGACGAGAACACGAACCGCGCCGCCCCCGCCTCGCGCGCCGCCCGCGCCAGGCGCAGCGTCGCCTCGGTGTTGATGTCGTAGGTCAGCGCCGGGTCCAGATCGCCCAGCGGATCGTTCGACAGGCCCGCCAGATGCGCGACCGCGTCGACCTCCTCCAGGTCCGCCGCCGTCACGTCCTGCAGATCCGCCTCGATCCCCGGCACGGCCTCGGGCGCGCCCCCGTAATCGCAGGCGCGGTAAAGGTCGCTGTCCAGCCCGATCACCTCATGCCCCCGCCGAACCAGCAGGGGCGCCAGGATCACGCCGATGTAGCCGCGATGGCCGGTGACAAGGATTCGCATTCGGCCGCAAGTCCCCTCGCAAACACGGGCGGCTTCTGCCACGCACGCGCCCAGGGCGCGTCGCCGCGCGCCCAGAGCGTTTCAAGCGTCTTGCGATCGTGCAGGGTGTCCATGCACTGCCAGAAGCCGTGATGGCGATACGCCATCAACTGCCCCTCGGCCGCAAGCGTTTCCAGCGGCGCCGCCTCGAACAGCGTGTCGTCGCCCTCGATATACGCCGCCACTTCCGGCTCCAGCACGAAGAAGGCGCCGTTGATCCAGCCCTCCGCATCCTTCGGCTTTTCCTTGAAGCTGCGGATGCGGTCGCCGTCCAGCTCCAGCCGCCCGAACCGCGGCGGCGGCCGCACGGCCGTCATCGTCGCCAGCCGCCCGTGGCTTTCGTGAAAGGCCAGCAGCGCGTCCAGATCCACGTCCGCGACCCCGTCGCCCCAGGTCAGCATGATCCGCTCGCCCGGCAGGCGCCGCATCAGCCGCCGGATGCGTCCGCCGGTATTGGTCTCGGCCCCGGTGTCGACGATCTCCAGGCCCCAATGCGGGATCTCCCCGCTCAGCTTCAGCTCCGCCGCCCAGGCGCGGATCATCTCGCCCTTGTAGCCCGAGGCCACGACGAAATCGAACAGCCCATGGGCCGCGTAATGTTTGAGAATATGCCACAGGATCGGCCGCCCGCCGATCTCGATCAGCGGCTTGGGGCGATACGCGGTCTCTTCCGCGAAACGCGTCCCCTTGCCGCCCGCCAGCACAGCGACTTTCACAGCCACGCACCCCCCTCGCACATCACCAGCGCAAATGTGACGCGACGGGAAGATTCGAGTCAACAAAAATGAACGAAATCGACAGACTTCCGACGTCGCCGAGGCGGCGTCGGACCGGATTTCGCCTTGATCCTCAATGGATCAGCGACCCGCCGTTCACGTCCACCTCCGAGCCCGTCACATAGGCCGCA
>JBCBYE010000208.1:0-6965 GCA_039816075.1 Pseudomonadota bacterium
AGAGACCGGCGCCCCGGACTTGATCCGGGGCCTCCATGGCGGGCCGCCGGGCGAGGCGGTTACTGAAACGGCATGCCGGCGGCCACGGCGAGCCCGGCGGCGGCCTGGAACAGCGGCAGAACCTTGTTCCAGCGCGCCTCCAGCCAGAAGGCCAGCGCCGCGGCCGCGGCGAGGCCCGCGCCGGCCAGCGCGGCCGGCAGCGGCGCCTCGTAGGTCACGGCGGCCATCATCGCCAGCGTCAGCGCCAGCGCCGCGCCGTGGGCCCGCCGCAGCCAGCCCGCGGCCGAGCCCAGCCGCGACAGCGAGAACACCAGCGCCAGAAACACCGGCAGCGCCATCACCGCGCCCAGCAGCAGAACCGGCATGCTCATCGCAGCGCCCTCGCCGTCACGATCGAGGCGGCCAGCGAGCCGAGCACGCAGGCCGCGAAAAGGTGCAGGCCCCAGGCCGGCTCCACCCGCCCCACGCCCACGCCCTTGGCGATGACGATGGCCAGCGCGATCAGGAACACGTCCGCCATCGACAGCTTCCCCAGCAGCTCCAGCGCCGGCAGCGCGCGCGGGCCCAGGCCCCCGGCATGCACCGCCGCCAACGCCAGCGTCTTGGCATAAGGCAGCGCGATCCCGAAGAGCGCCACCAGAAAGGCCAGCACGCGGTCCGCCTCCCACAGCGCCGCGACGCCGGAGAGGACCGAGACCGCGTCCCCCTCGAACCATGGCAGAAACCCGGTGCGCGCCAGCGGCGCCGCCCAGGCGACGGGAAACAGGATCAGCAGCGCCAGGTTCGCCCCCGCCGCCCAGGCGAGGGCGCCGCGCAGGCGCGGCCGTTCAGCCGGGGTCGCGCTGGCCAAGGACGATCTCCTCGATTTCGGTGGCGGGGGAGAGGCCGAGCGCGAAGTCCAGCGCCGCCGTCAGGTCCGACAGCGGGATCGGCGTCTGCGGCGCGAAGTCGCCGCGGGCGATGTCCTCCATCACCTCGTCGGTGGCCATGTTGGCGGGGGTGAAGAGCGTCGTGGCGATGCCCAGGGGGCGCAGCGTGGCGCGCAGCGACGCCGCCGCGCCGCGCAGCCCGGCCTTGGAGGCGGTGTTGGCGACCTCCGGCCGCGCCCGCCCCTCCAGCGCCATGTTCGCGCCCATCAGCCCCACCAGCGGCGCCTCGGCCCGCGCCAGCAGGGGCGCGAGGCGGCGGGCCAGCTCGATGGGCGCCACGAGGTTCACGGCGATGACGCGTCGCGTTTCGTCCTCGTCGCTGTCGAGGAACCGGTAGCGCGGCGAATACGCCTCCCGCTCCCACGTGCCGCCCATATGCAGAAGGGCGTGCAGGGGGCCGTCGCCGACCGCCGCCTCCACCGCCTCGCCCACGCGCGAAAGGCCCGCTTGCGTGGCCAGATCCGCCTCGATCCAGGTCCCCGCGACGCTGGGCGTGCGCGAGGCGCCGAGCACGCGCCAGCCCGCCGCCGCCAGATGCGCCGCGACCGCCGCGCCGAGGCCGCGGCTCGCCCCCGCGACCAGCGCGGTCTTCATCGCACCGCCTCGATCGGCCCCTCGGCCAGCCCGCCGACGAACTGGCGGATATGCGGGTCGTCGGTCGCGTCCATCTCCTCGACCGTGCCCTGCCAGCGCACCTTGCCGTCATGCAGCATCGCCACGCGGTCGGCGATGGCGCGCACGCTGGTCATGTCGTGGGTGATGGTCATGGCCGTGGCGCCGATCTCGGTCACCAGCTCGCGGATCAGGTCGTTGATGACGCCCGACATGATCGGGTCGAGCCCCGTTGTCGGCTCGTCGAAAAAGATGATCTCGGGCTCCGCCGCGATGGCGCGGGCCAGGCCCACGCGCTTTTGCATGCCGCCCGAAAGCTCGGCGGGGTAAAGGTCCGCCGTTTCGGGCGTCAGGCCCACGCGGCGCAGCTTTTCGATGGCCAGATCGCGCGCCTCGGCCTTCGAGAGCCGGCCGGCGCCCTGGCGGCGGCGGAAGGCCACGTTCTCCCACACCAGCAGCGAATCGAACAGCGCGCCGCCCTGAAACAGCATGCCGAAGCGCGCCAGCAGCGCCTCGCGGTTGCGGGCGGTGGCCGGCGCGCCGTCGATCAGGACCTCTCCCGCATCGGGCGTCACCAGCCCCAGAACGCATTTCAGCGTCACCGACTTGCCCGTGCCCGAGCCGCCGATGATCACCAGGCTCTGCCCCTGGGCCACGCTCAGGTCCACGCCGCGCAGCACCTGCTTGGCGCCGAAGGCCTTGTGCACGTCCTGAAGTTCGATCCGCGGCGTGCTCATGCGGGAAACAGCGCCTCGGTCAGCAGGTAGTTGGCGGCGAGGATCAGGATGGAGGCGGAGACGACCGCGTTGGTCGTCGCCCGGCCCACGCCCTGCGCGCCGCGGCCCGAGTTGTAGCCGTGATAGCAGCCCATCAGCGCGATGATGAAGCCGAAGACGCCGGCCTTGATCAGGCCGGAGGTGACGTCGCCGACCTCCAGGAACTCCACCGTGTTGGTGATGTAGGCCCCGGCGTTGAAGCCCAGCCGGTTCACCCCGACCAGAAAGCCGCCCATGATGCCGATGACGTCGCCGATCAGCGCCAGGACCGGCATGGCGAGCGTGGCGGCCAGCAGGCGCGGCGCCACGAGGTATTTCAGCGGGTTGGTCGACAGGGTCGTCAGCGCGTCGATCTGCTCGGTCACGCGCATCGTTCCCAGCTCCGCCGCGATGGAAGCGGAGACGCGCCCGGCGACCATCAGCCCGCCCAGCACCGGCCCCAGCTCCCGCGCCATGCCGATGGCGACGATGCTGGGCACCACCGACTCGGCGTTGAAGCGCGAGCCGCCCGAATAGATCTGCAGCGCCAGCGCGCCGCCGGTGAAGAGCGCGGTCAGCCCCACCACCGGCAGGCTGAACCAGCCGATGCGCAGCAGCTGGCGCCCCAGCTCCGCCGGATACCAGGGCGGGCGCAGCACATGGCTGGTGGCGAGCGCCGCGAACAGCGTCAGCGACCCGGCCGCCCGGCACAGGCCCAGAACGGCGGCGCCGAGGGCGGCCAGAAAGCCCTGGAGGGCGAGGAGGAGGCCCATTCGCGGCTCCGGTCGCAGGGGGCGGACAGGGGCGCAGCCGCCCCGCATGACGAGGGGCGTCGCCGATCCGGACATGGGCGCGCGGCGCCGCGCCTGTCAAGGGAACGAGGGCGTTACGCAGCGTCGCCTGCAGCGCGCCGCGCCTGCGCCGCCAGACGGGCGTCGAGCCAGGCCTCGTCCTCGGCCGACCGTTCGGCCACCAGGGCCGCCGTGCGGTCCGGCAGGACGAAGGGCGGGCCGCCCAGGGACAGGGCCAGGCGCGCGGCGCGCGGCGGACGGCGGCGGGCGAGGCCCGGCGAGATCGCCTCCGCCAGCCGGTTGCGCAGGTCGAGCGCGGCCAGGCCCCAGGCGCCGGGCCGGGGATTGGCCGCGGCGGCGTCCGGCCGCGGCAGCGGCAGGTCCGGCGCGCCGAGGGTCCGGGCGAAGTCCCGCAGCACGTCGCCGTCCGGGAAGGCCGCGGCGTCGTAGCGGCGCAGGGCGACCGCCTCGGGGCCCAGGGCCTGCAGCCAGGGCCCGAGCCGTCTGCGCGCCTGCGGCGTGGGCGGGTCCGCCAGGCGTCGCGACAGCAGCGCGCCGGACTTCACCGACTGGGCGATCATGCTGGCGGCGTAGTCCAGCGGCGCCCGCACATAGGCCACGGCGCGCACCTGCCAGCCGGCGCGTTCCAGCCGCGCGCGCAGGGCGCGGATGTGGCGGGGGCGCAGCTGCGCGGCGAACTGCTCGGCCGAGAGGATCAGGGCGCGCAGGGCCGCATCCTCGATCAGCGCGTCCATCCGGGCGTCCACCTCGGCGCGGGCCTCGGGCGTTCTGAGCGCGGCGCGGTCCGCTGCGGCCTTTGCGGTCGAACCGGCCCCCGCCGCCGCTCCGGTCCCTCCCTGCGGCAGCGCCTGCGCCCAAAGCACCAGCGGCCAGCCGGGGTCGGGGCCCAGATCGGGCGTGCCCACGCCCTGCGCCGCCAGGGCCTCGCGCCCGCGCCGCAGGCTGCGCTGGATCCAGGTCGTGCCGGTCTTGTGGAGGCCCACATGCAGCCAGGCGATGCGCTCAGGCGCCTCCGACATGGCGGCGCTCGTAGCGGGGGCCCAGCGAGGTCAGCACCTCGTAGCCGCAGGTGCCCGACGCCTCGGCCAGCGCGTCCGGCCCCTGGTTCGGGCCGAGCGCTTCGAGCAGCGCGCCCGGTTCGGGCGGGGGCAGGTCGGTCAGGTCCACCGTGATCATGTCCATGGACACGCGGCCCACCACCGGCGCCGGCCGCCCGTCGAGAAACAGCCTCGCCCCCTGCTGGCGGCGAAAGAACCCGTCCGCATAGCCCAGCGGGGCCACGCCGATGCGGCTGGGCCGTGCCGCGCGCCACGTGGCGCCGTAGCCCACGGTCTCGCCCACGGCGATCTCGCGCACCTGCAGCAGCGGCGTGCGCAGCCCGACCACCGGGCGCGCGTCGGCATAGGGCAGGCCGCCGTAGAGTCCGATGCCCGGCCGCGTCATCTCGAAATGATAGTTCGGCCCCAGCAGCACGCCGCCCGTGGCCGCCAGCGAGCGGCGCGCCCCCGGCGCCGCCGGCCGCGCCAGGGCGCTGCGCCCGGCGAAGGCCCCGCGCTGGCGCGAATTCATAGGCGAGGCGGGATCGTCCGAGCAGGCCAGATGGCTCATCACCAGCTCGAACCGCACCCCCTCGGGCGGGGCCCGGCGCAGGGCGTCCAGCTCGTCCGAGGTGAGGGCCATGCGGTTGATGCCGGTCTCTATATGCAGCGCCGCCGGCAGGGCGGCGCCGCGCCGCGCCGCCTCCTGGGCCCAGGCGGCGATCTGGGGCAGGGAGATCAGCGCCGGCGTCAGGCCCGCCTGCTCGAACGCCTCGGCGTCCTCGGGCACGAAGCCGTTGAGGACGTAGATCGTCTCCTCGCCCGGCCCCAGCGCCTCGCGCAGCGCCACGCCCTCGCCCGCCTGCGCCACGAAGAAGGTCTTCGCGCCGGCGTCGCGCAGCGTGCGCGCACAGGGGGCGAGGCCCAGGCCGTAGGCGTCCGCCTTCACCGCCGCCGCCGCCTCCGCGGTCCCCGACAGGGCGTCGAGCGCGCGCCAGTTCTCGGCCAGCGCCGTCAGATCGACCGTCAGGCGCGGCCGCGCCGGGCCCGCCGCCACGGCCGGCGCGCGCCGCGCCTCGCGGCTCAGATCACCGGGGATAAGCGTCATAGGCCCTCGCCAGGTTCCCGAACTTGGTAAACTGCCCTTCGAAGCTCAGCTCCACCGTGCCGATGGGGCCGTGGCGCTGCTTGCCGATGATGACCTCGGCCTTGCCGCGCGTCTGCTCCATGACCTCCTGCCACTTCATGGTGGCCTCCACATCCGTCTCCGAGGGTTTCTCGCGTTCCTTGTAGTACTCTTCGCGGAACACGAACATGACCACGTCGGCGTCCTGCTCGATGGAGCCGGATTCGCGCAGATCGCTCAGCTGCGGGCGCTTGTCCTCGCGCTGCTCCACCTGGCGGGACAGCTGGGCGAGCGCGATCACCGGGATGTTCAGCTCCTTGGCGATGGCCTTCAGGCCCTGGGTGATCTCCGACACCTCGTTCACGCGGCTTTCGTTCTTGGAGGTGTTCGAGCCGCGCAGAAGCTGCAGGTAGTCCACGATCAGCAGCTCCAGCCCGTGCTGACGCTTCAGCCGCCGCGCCCGCGCCGCCACCGTGGCGATGGGCAGGGCCGGGGTGTCGTCGATCCACAGCGGCGTGCGCTCCAGCTCCCGCGCGGCCTCGACGAAGCGGCGGAACTCGTCCTCCTCCATGTCGCCGCGCCGGATCTTCTCGCTGGGCACGCGCGACTGTTCGGACAGCAGCCGCGTGGCCAGCTGCTCGGCGCTCATCTCCAGGCTGAAAAAGCCCACGCGGCCGCCCTCCACCGCGCCCTCGGACCCGTCCGCCAGCTCTCCCTTGCGAAAGCTCTTGGCGATGTTGAAGCCGATATTGGCCGCCAGCGAGCTTTTGCCCATGGACGGCCGCCCGGCGATGATCAGCAGGTCCGAGTCGTGCAGCCCGCCCAGCTTCTGGTCCAGATCCGTCAGCTCCGTCGGGATGCCGGCCAGGTTGCCGTCGCGCTGATAGGCGGCGTTGGCGGTGTGCAGCGCCTCGGTGATGCTGCTGAGGAACGAGCGGAAGCCGCCCTCGGCGCCGCCGGTCTCGGCCAGCGCGTAAAGCTTCTGCTCCGCCTCCGAGATCTGGTCCTTCACCTCCTCGTCCGCCTCGGCCGAGGAGGCGCGGCCGCGGATCTCGTCGCCGATGTCCATCAGCGATCGGCGCAGCGCCAGCTCGTAGATGGTCTGGGCGTAATCCTTGGCCGAGTAGATGGAGATCGCCGATCCCGCGAGCCGCGCCAGGTATTGCGGCCCCCCGATCTCGCGCAGCCCCTCGTCGTCCTCCAGGAACGCCTTCAGCGTCACCGCCGTGGCCAGGGCGTTGCGCTGGATGCGTCGGCCCGCGGTCTCGTAGATGCGGGCATGCACCGGGTCGTAGAAATGCTCGGGCTTCAAAAAGCCCGAGACGCGGTCCCACACCTCGTTGTTCACCAAGATCGCGCCCAGCAGCGCCTGCTCGGCCTCGATGTTCGAAGGTACGCTCGGCCCCATCGCCTCGTGCGGCGGCGGGGCGTCGTCGGGCGCCGCCGGAAGCGGCGCGGATCCGTCTGCCATATGTTCGGGTCTCCCTGCTCGAGCCCCTTGGTATAGGATTCGCGACGATCCCCAGCCTGTGAAGGACGGGGATAAGTCGGGTTTCCGCCTGTCGCCCGGCGCCGATCCTCGTGTCGGGGTCGTCTTGCGCCGCGCGTGCCGAGGGCCACCTTAGCATCAAACCCATGCCCGCGGGAGAACCCCCATGAGCCTTAGCATCAACGACGTCGCCCCCGACTTCTCC
>JBCBYE010000567.1:0-3192 GCA_039816075.1 Pseudomonadota bacterium
AGCTGGCGACGCCGCGCTGCGCCAGCTTCAATCTGCGCTACGACCGGGCGGAGGCGACGGCGGGGGCGCTCGCCGACCATCTGGCGACCCTGCCGGGCGTCGCTCAGACGCTGTATCCGGGCCGGGCCGACCACCCGGACCGGGCGCGGGCCGAGGCGCTGCTGCAGGGGCGTTGGGGGACCATGGTCTCGTTCCGGCTGGAGGGCGGTCGCGCGGCGGTGAACCGCTTTTTGCGCGCCGCGCCGGGTCTCGCCTTCGCGCCGTCGCTGGGCGACGTGCAAACGCTGATCTCTCACCCCGCCACCTCCTCGCATCGCGGTCTGTCGCCCGAAGGCCGCGCCGCGCTGGGCATCGACGAGGGGTTCCTGCGCGTCTCCGTCGGCATCGAAGAGCCCGACGGGCTGCTGCGGGAGTTCTCGGACGGGGTGGCGGCCGCGCGGGGCTGACGCCGCGCGAGGCCGGGTCGTCGCCGGCCGGGAGGCGCGACGCGTTCCGCCGCGCCTTCCCGTTCGGCCCCGGCCTCCCCGCAGGCGACGGCTGAGGTCCCGACGACCGGGGGGTCGTCTCGAAAGCTTCGAGATGCGCCTTGACGGCGGCGCGATCCGCGCGCGTTCGCCGCGCCGTGGCCCCGCGTCGAGATCGATGGGAAGATCGCGCCGCGCGCCGGCCCCGGTCCGACGCGACCGGCGTTTCGGCCGCCTCGGACCGGGCGCGCGCCGCGGGGCCGCCTCAGCCTTGCGTCTGCGTCAGGAACGCCCGGATCGCCTCGGCGATCTCGGCCGGGCTGTCCTCCTGAATGAAATGCGAGCCCCTGACCGTCGCCTCGGTCTGGTTCGGCCAGGCGCGGCAGCGCTCTCGGACCTTGCCGGTCAGGATCGCGCCGGGCTCGGCGTTGATGAAGAGCTTGGGAATGGGCGAGGCCGCGAGGAAGGCGGCGTAGGCGGCGGCGGCCTCGGCGATTTCGGGCGGCCGGCCTTCGATGGGGATCTGGCGGGGGAAGTCGAGCGTGGGGCGGCGGTCCTCGCCCGGGGTCGCGAAGGGCGCGCGGTAGACGGCCATCTCCGCCTCCGTCAGGCCGCGCAGCACGGAGCCGGGCAGGATCTTTTCCACGAAGACGTTCTTGTCGAGGACCATGGCCTCGCCCGCGTCGGAACGAAGGCCCTGAAAGACCGGCGCGGCGGCCTGCGAGAAGTCGGCCCAGGTCGGGACCGGGCCGACGATGGTCTCCATGTAGACCAGGGCCTCCACGCGCTCCGGATGGCGGCGGGCCCAGTCGAAGCCCAGAAAGCCGCCCCAATCGTGCAGAACCAGCGTGACGGGGCCCTCGGGCGCCAGCTGCGCCCAGGCGGCGTCGAGATGCCGGGCGTGCTCGGCCAGGCTGTAGGTCATGGGGCCGGCTTCGGGCAGCTTGTCGGAGCCGCCCATGCCGATCAGATCGACCGCCAGGCAGCGGCCGAGATCGGCCAGGGGGCGCATGACGTTGCGCCACAGATACGACGAGGTGGGGTTGCCGTGCTGGAACAGGAGGGTGCGGCCGCCGCCCCCTGCGGGGCCGATCTGAGCGTAGGTCATGCGGCGGCCGAGGACATCGAGGGTCTTGAGCGGCGGCGCTTCGGCGGACGGCAGGGCGGGGGCGGACATCTCGGGCTCCGAGAGGGCGTGGCGTCGCCCGAGGCTGCATCGGCGGCGCCCGGCCCGTCAAGCGCGCGCTGTCGAGCGCCCCGAGCGCCCTGCGGGCGCCGGCCCGCCCGCCAGCCTGCGCGCTGGTTCGCCAGGCTCTTCGCGGCGACGTGCGCCGCGACGTGCGCAGGGGCGCTTCGTGAGGCGTTTCCGGGGGGCGCTTCGTGAGGCGCTTCGGGGGGCGACGGCGGTCCGCGGCGGATCGTCGGCCCGGGCGGATCGAACGCCTGCCCCGACCGCGCCGCGACATCGGCGCGGACCCTGCGCCGCCCTCAATCGGGGAAGCGGCGGCTGCTCTTGATCTGATCCCAGGCCCACAGCACCTCGCGCAGGCGATCCTCTTCCTCGCGCCGGCCGCCGTTCATGTCGGGATGCAGGTCCTTGACCAGCTCCTTGTAGCGCGCGCGAAGGTCGGGCTTGGGGCTGTCGTCGGGCATGCCGAGGATGTCGAGCGCACGCCGCTCCTGCGGGGGCAGGCGGCGGCGCGGGGCCTCGCGCGCCGGGTCGGCCTCGCGCGCGCCGGGGTTCATCGTCGCGTTCTCGCCCAGCACCTGGAACGGGTCGTCGTAGCCGAAGCGGGCCCAGGCGCGGCCCTCGGCATGGCCGTTCTCGCGCGCCTTGCCGTCGCCGCCCTTGAAGCTCCAGGTCGGACGATCCCAGACGCGGTCGGCGTTCAGCTGCTCTTCCAGAGCCTCTTCGGACCAGTTTTCGAAGTAGTTCCAGCGCTTGTTGTACTCGCGCACATGCTCAAGACAGAACCAGCGGAAGCTGTCGAGCTCTTCGGGGCTGCGCGGGGCGCGGTATTCGGCCGGCGCCTCGCAGCCCGGCGCCTCGCAGCGGCGCGCGCGCGTTTCGAACGCGCCGGTCATGCCGCGCCGGCGCGTGCGCCGCGCCTTGTCGGCGGACACCGAGACGTCGTAGTCGAAGATCGAGCGGCGGGACACGCGCGAGGGCTCCTTGCAGGCTGCGTCCGTCGAGTCTGAGCGGCGAGTCTAGCCCTCGCCGCGTGAAGTAAAAGTCTTGCGCTGTCGCGCGAAGGGGGCGGGATGCCGGAAACCGAGGGCGAGGTGGCGCGGCGGATGCGCGCGGCGCTGGAGGCGGCGCTGTCGCCGACGCGGCTGGAGATCGTGGACGACAGCGAAAGCCATCGCGGCCATGGCGGCTATCGCGAGGGCGGGGAGACGCATTTCCACCTGCGCATCGCCGCGGCGGCCTTCGACGGGGTGGGGCGGATCGAGCGTCAGCGGATGGTGCACCGGGCGCTGAAGGCGGAACTGGCGGACCGCGTGCACGCCCTGTCGATGGAGCTGCAGGGCCTGGCCGACTGAGGCGGCGTCGCCGCCGCGCCGGCGGGCGAAGCGGGTCAGCGTTCGGCGGGGCCCAGGCGCGGGCCGTCGGGGTCCAGATGCAGGCCGCGATCGGCGCGCGGCGCGGGGCTGGGCGCCAGGCGCAGCATCGGCTCCACGTCTCGGGTCGGGCGCGATCCGGCCGGCGCGTCCGCCTCGGGCGCGG